>CAXTTX010000022.1:2715-7779 GCA_964247045.1 uncultured Verrucomicrobiales bacterium
GTGGTTACCCTCAGCCTGATGATTCTGCTGACCGTGATCGCAGTGGGATTGCTGACGCTTTCGTCGGTCTCCCTGCGTTCCGCCAACAGTTCGTCGGCAATGGCGGAAGCCCGTCAGAATGCACGGATGGCAATGATCCTGGCCTTGGGAGAACTCCAGGAATACGCGGGGCAGGACCAGCGGGCGACGGCTACCGCTGACATCGCCGGAGCCGACGGTGGCGCCCAACTCCCGGCAGGGGCGCAACCCATCAATGACAAATCCGTCAACAATGTTTCCAAGGGGCTCACCCCGGTCCAACCCGGAACGCGTTACTGGACCGGGGTCTTCGTCAATCAAACTCAACTTACTCCCAATACCATTTTTACCAAGACCCCCAATCCCATCAACATCCACTGGCTGGTAAGTGGCAACGATTCCACTTACAGCTCCTCCAACCGCACCGGTGGTTCCCGCCTTTTCCCTTCCGACAGCCAGTATGCCACCGGAACGGGCGGAAGCGTGAAAGATACCACCAAAGCCGTGGTCCTCGCCGGGGAAAATAGCGTCGGCAGCGCGTCCGGCAGCACCGACCGCTACGTGGTGGCTCCCCTCGTGGGAATTATCGACAAGAATTCCACCAAGGTCAAAGGGCGCTATGCATGGTGGGTGGGTGATGAGGGGGTCAAGGCCAAGCTCAATCTCGATAAGACCCTGGACGACCCGACCCAATACGCGTCCCTCACCGCCCAACGCCGCGGTTGGGAAACCGTGCCGGGCTTCACATCCTATCCCACACCCACATCGGGTCCTCACGAGTCCCTTCCGAAAATCACCAACCTGGCCCAAACCGCCCTGCTCGTTCCCAGCACGGCCGTCAAGACCGGCGGGGCCTCTCCCTTGCAGGCCGTCTTCCACTCCGCCACGGCTGACAGCCTCGGAGTTATTGCCGATCCGCTCTATGGGGGTACCAAGATCGACCTCACGGCCATTCTTTCCGGGGCGCTCCCGGCCACGAATCCCGTCTCCACCATCACGAACTACCCGGTCAAGGGCCGGAACGTCATACCCAGCGCCGCTACCGCCAGCATCCGGGCCCCGAAATGGGATGCGGTGAAGGATTTCAAGGACCGCTACAGCCAGCTCAGTGGCGGCTCACTCGTCGTCAAACCCGCCACCTCGGACACGACCGCCGCCATCGCTCCGCTGGTCACCGATCTGCGCCTTCTCATGGGAGCGAGGATGAAGGTGAAGGATCCCGTTGCCGGCACCTTCAATATCAACGCCTGCGGGAAGATCGCCATTGCGATCGCCAATCCCTACTCGGTTCCCTTGAAGTGGGACAACGCCCTCGAATTTGAACTCCAGAATCAGACCCCCCAGCCAAACAGCCCGTCCCGGATCTGGGATCTCGGCGATAGGACCGACTTCCTCTCCCAATCAGGAAAGGCCGCGGTTTTCAACCTTGCCATGTTCCGCATCGGGGCCTCCTCGCTTGCTCCGGGTGAAGCGCGTGCCTATACCATTGCAAGTCCCGTCTACCGGCCCTACGCGGCCGGCACCCAGCGCGTGAACGTGGACCTCGTGCCATTTGGAACGAGTGCCCCGTTCAATTTCAGCAACTGCATTGAATTGGAAAATACCAACCTGGTCACCGTTACCGGAAGCACTCCGGGCATGGATGTCCGTGAAGGCTGGCAAACCACTCTCGCCAAGCTCGAAATGCGGCTTGCCGGCTCCCCCAGTATCCTGCGCCGTATCGAACGCCTCGAACTCGACAATGGCTATTGGGCATCCACCCAGCGCTCGTTCACCAGGAACGAGGCCAACAGGATGAACCTGCCGTTCCCGCTCATGCTATACAGCTTTCAAATCAGCCAGCCCGGCGGGGACTACAAGGCCTATATGCCTTCCCTCTATGAGATGGGACAGCGGGGTTCCACTCTCCGCACCTTTGCGGACTTCAACCTCCAGGCGACCCGGGTTCGCAAGCCGATCGCCAGCTACAACCCGCCTCCCTATTTCATGGAGAACATCGACAGCAAGGCACTCCTTCCCGCCGTTGAACCGGGGGGCGACACCGGCCCCGCGTTCACCCGCAACCTCGCCGCATCCCCGCTTCCCTGGGGACGCTCCCCCTCCGGCAGCCAGAAGACCATTCTCTTCAGCGTCCCGTCACAACTCTCCTCCCTGGCCCAATTCCAGCACGCGGATCTCACCGGCGACGACCAATTCGCCTCCGTCGGCCACCAGCCCGGCAATGCGGTGGGCAATTCCTATGCGCCACCCTTCGTCAAACGCGCTTCAACCTCCCAAACGCGCACCGACTATGAGCTTGTGGGGGATACCAACCACTCGGCCGCCAACAACATTTCCACGAAATATTATGACATTTCGTACCTGCTCAACGCGTCGCTTTGGGACACCTACTTCCTCTCCACCGTTCCCACCGGTGGTGGAGCCCCGGTCCCGGTGAATCCCACGCTCGTGAAGCTCGATACCAACGCGTCGCCCGCCGACCTCAAGGATCCGGTCAAGGCCGCCACACTGCTCATGGTCGACGGTGCTTTCAACGTGAATTCCACCGACAGGAACGCCTGGAAAGCGTTCCTCGCCAGTGCCAGGCACCTGCAACACCCGGCGGGTCCCGCCAGCGCCACCGATGCCGCGTTCCCCCGCAGTCTCGAGCAGATCAGCGCTTCCGCCACCCCGCCCACCGCCAGCGCCGCGGATTCTTATTCCGGCTATCGCCGGCTCACCGACACCCAACTCGACGCCCTCGCCGATGAAATCGTCAAGCAAGTCCGCCTTCGCGGCCCCTTCGTTTCACTTTCCCATTTCGTCAACCGCGCCCTCGCCAGCATCACCACGCAACCCGCCCTCACGCGCAGCGGCACCCTCCAGAGTGCCATCGACGAAAGCGGGGCCAACATCAATTTCGCTGGCGACAAGAATGCTTTCTCCGGCATCAGCGCAACCAGTGACGCCGTCACCCTGCGCTGGAAAAACAACGCTCCCCGCGCCGACATGGACGGCGGCGAGACCGGAGACCGCCCCAGGGATGCGGACTCCAGCCACCCGGATTGGGCGGCAATCTCCACGGACCGCAACTTCGGAGCTGTCGCCAGTATCCTGGCCGACCAGGAAATGCTCAAGGATTCGACATTGATGCCCGAGCAAGGCTACCGCTCCACCGGCATCCCCGGCTGGCTCACCCAGGCGGACGTCCTCCAGGTCATCGGCAATTCCCTCACCTCACGCTCTGACACCTTCCGGATCCGCAGCTACGGGGAAACCGTGGACGCCAGTGGCAAGCTGGTTGCCAAGGCCTTTTGTGAAGCCGTCGTCCAGCGCGTTCCCGAATACATCGATCCCACCAACGCCGCGTCCGTCCGGGGTACCGCATTGACCCCCTTGAACCAAAACTTTGGCCGCAGATTCCAACTCCTCTCGTTCCGCTGGCTGTCTCCCGAGGAGATCTAGTACCCAATCTCAAAAATAACCGGACTTTGAGGGAGCGGGATATTGCGCGGTGATTGTCAAATCCCTCTTCAAAATCCGTAAAATCTGTTTAATCCGTGGTTAAATGAATCGTCACTTTATTTTCGTGATTTGGTATAAGGCCCTGTTGACCGTCCCTTTGTTTCTCATCCCGGCGGTTCCGCGCCTGGCCGCCCAGGAACCCGCCGTCTCGATGAAGATCGATATGGTCGCGTGGGGAGACGACATTACCGGGCTTTCCCTCAAGACGGGGGAATCCAACGCGGGGACCACGGCCCTCGCCTTCCGCTATTCCACACCCTTGAACTACTCGGGGCCCGCAATCCTGGAAATTTACAAATCTGCCGGCGGCAAAACAACCACGGCCCCCGAACCATCCGCTGACGACAAGGCCCACCAACTCGTGCCTTTGGTTGCGGAGAAAGAACCCGCGTCCGCGGAACCCGCCAAGCCCAAACAAGGACTTGCCTTGGAACTCGAGAAACGCCGTGAGAAATCACCCACTCTCGTTGCCCTCGCCGCCCTGCCTGGAAACGGTTGCCGCCGTGCTACCGTTCTCCTCGCCCCCGCCGATCCGGGCACTTTCATCGCCTACGTCATCGACGACGATCCCGCCAAGCTGCCACCCGGCCAAGTGCGCTTCCATAACCTGAGCCCCATACCCATTGCGGTGCGCTGCAACACGAGCCCGGCCAAGGAACTCAAAACCCGCGAAACCCTCCTCGTTCCGGCCCAGAACCAGCAGCTCACCTATGAACTTGCCTATAAACTCGGCGACGAATGGAAAATGCAGGAAAACAACATCATTCCCGTCCGCGAAACCGAGCAAACCCAAATGATCGTCCTCAAGAGCGACAACAAGTTCTTCTTGTCCACGGACGGTTCCAGCGGCGGCTTCCTTCAAGTCGTCACGCTCCGCCGCAGACCGTCCTCCCCTTGAGTTTGAAAAAGAACTGGGAGTGAACACCCGCTCTGCCCGCTTTCTTGTTTTAATCATGAAAAAATCTTCGGTCTGCTCCGTTACACTGATTGCTTTCACGATATTGTCGGCACCCGCCGGGGATCTATCCGGCTACGAGGCTGGTCTTACCTTCCGGCTTTACGACACCCAGGAGTCGATGGGCCTCCTCTATCCGCTCGTTCCCGGTCAGACCCCGAACGTGGACCAGAAACGCCCGACGATTGACTGGAGTGGATCCGATGGTTTCGCAGGCCACGCCAGGTATTTCGTCGTGGAGAGTTCCTCCGATCTCTCGGTGGCAACACCCGGAACTTATGAGTTCCGCCTGACTTCGTCCGATGGTTCCGCGTTGCATATCGACCACGTCCCGGTAATCACACACGACGGCGTTCATGGGGCTACACCGGTGATGGCTTCGATCAACCTGACTTCCGGTCTTCACCCCATCTCACTTCGTTTTTTCGACGACAGCGGCACTCCTGTGCTGAAGCTCGAATGGCGGCGTCCCGGAGGGCCGGATTTCGAGGTGGTGCCCGCGTCCGCCTTTCTTACCACCGCCGGGGTGACCCGGGTGGTGGCACCTGGGAAAAAGAACGTCATTCGTCCTGGCGATGGCACGCACC
>CAXTTX010000022.1:7789-25202 GCA_964247045.1 uncultured Verrucomicrobiales bacterium
GACAACCACTCAATGCCGTGCACCCTTCATGGCGCGTCACCACGATCCATCCGGCGAATTTCAATCCGAAGGTCGGCGCGATGGCACTGCATCCCTCAGGCAAGCTCTTCATCACCACCTTTAATCCAAACCAGGACAGCACTCCGAATCCATTGCCGGGTGGCGATGGAAAAGTCTGGGCATTGGAGAATGTGGAGGGCGAGGATCCGCAGGCAGTAACGGTTAGAGAGGTCGCTTCCGGTTTGTCGGAACCACTTGGCATGGCGTTCATTGGTGGGGACCTCTACGTCAGCCAGCGCACCAGCCTGACCAAACTGCAGGACATCGATGGCGATGGTTATTACGAGACAAAAAAAAACGTCGGCGAAGGCTGGACATCCAACAACTACCATCATTTCCATTTCGGCCTGATTGAGAAAGATGGTTTCGCCTATAGCACACTGTCGACCACCATCCACTTCGACTATCCCGGTCTCAACGGCCCGAACCCTCCGAACCGTGGCACACTGGTCCGAACCAACCTGGCGACTGGCGAGGTTAGCTATCTGGCCGGAGGTCTGCGCACCCCGAACGGTCTGTGCTTCGGACCGGAAGGGCAGATTTTCCAAACAGACAACCAAGGCGCGTGGCAACCGGCATCGCGTTTGAACCATCTGCAAGAAAGACATTTCTACGGCCACTACAACAACCCGGCGGGCGGTGGTAGTCCGAGCTTGTTCTCGGAACAGCCAATGACTCCGCCCGCAGTCTGGTTCCCGCAGGGAGAGATCGGGAATTCCCCCTCGGAACCACTGCCGATTCCGGATGGTCCCTTCGCTGGCGACCTGCTGGTTGGGGATATCACGATGGGAGGCATCACCAGGGTGTCGCTCGAAAAGGTCCGGGGTGTCTGGCAGGGCGGCGTCTATCGTTTCACCCAGGGACTTGAAGGCGGCGTCAACCGGCTGGCATGGGGACCGAATGGAACGCTCTACGTGGGTTGCATGGGCGCTAGCGGCAACTGGTCTTGGAATGGTACCCAGACCGGCCTCCAGCGCCTCACCCCGAAGTCCGGAAGCCCTGTCACCTTCGAAATCTCCAGGGTTTCAGCCACCTCGACCGGCTTTGAGATCACCTACACAAGGCCGGTTCCGCAAGCGGCGTTGCAGAACCCCGCGAACTTCATCGTGAAGCAATGGTCCTACGAACCGACTGCATCTTATGGAGGACCGAAGATCGGGGAGGAAACCCTCGCCGTTCATTCCGCCACGCCTTCGGCCGACCGCACCAAGGTGAAACTCGTAGTCCCCGGATTGCGGAAGGGGGACGTGGTTTATCTGAAAACTGATCCTGTTTCCGACGATGGATCCGCAATCCTGTCGAGCGAAGTGTGGTACACCCTGAATGAGATTCCCGGCGGCCCCTAGGCTCGGACGTGACCGGGAGACGAAGAGATGATGACGTCCCGCGTCGGGAAAGAAGGCTTGCGCCAGGCGGGATTCCGCCGGCGTTCGCATCATTCCGCGCTGGCGACCTGGCGCTGGGTACCGAGGCCGTCGATGCCGAGTTCAATGACGTCGCCGGGCTTGAGATACTGCGGCGGCTTGAAGCCGAGGCCGACACCGGCCGGGGTGCCGGTGGAAATGACATCGCCGGGGAGCAATGTCATGAAGCCGCTCAGATAGCTGATGACGTGGGGAATGTTGAAAATAAAATTGGCGGTGTTTCCATCCTGTTTTTTCTCGCCGTTGACGGTGAGCCAGAGGCGGAGGTTGTGGGGATCCGGGATCTCGTCGGCGGTGGCGAGGAAGGGACCTAACGGCGCATAGGTGTCGGCGCTTTTACCCTTGACCCACTGGCCGCCGCGCTCGAGCTGCCACGCGCGCTCGCTGTAGTCGTTGTGGAGGACGTACCCGGCCACATGGGAAAGGGCGTCTTCAGGGGAAACATGCTTGGCGGTCTTCCCGATGACGACGGCCAGTTCGACTTCCCAGTCGGTCTTTTCCGAACCACGCGGGATGACGAGCCCGTCGTCGGGACCCGTTAGGGCGGTGGTCGCCTTGAAGAAGACGACCGGTTCACCGGGCTCCGCCATGCCGGATTCAGCCGCGTGGTCGCGGTAGTTCAGCCCGATGCAGATGATCTTGCTGGGACGGGCGACCGGCGGACCGAGACGCGCATGGGGGGCGAGTTCGGGGGCTTGCTCCTCGTTTGACGCGAGCCAATTGGCAAGGCGGGCCAGCCCGTCGGTGGCGAAGAAGGTTTCATCGAAATTGTTGAAAGCGGCGGAGACATCGATGCGGCGGCCGTCGGCGGCGATAACACCGGTTTTTTCCTGGCCGTTCTGGCCGTGGCGGATGAGTTTCATGAAGGTAGTGTTGGAATGTCAGCGGAGAAGGGTGAAACCGCCGTCAAGATCGTAGGCGGATCCGGTGATGAAGGAAGCGTCATCGGAGCATAGGAAGGCGGTCAGGGCCGCGACTTCGTCCGGAGTACCCATGCGGCCGATCGGCTGGGAGGCGGAAAGCTTGGCAAACATTTCCTCCTCCCGGCCGGGGTAGTTGGCGGCGAGGAAGCCATCGACAAACGGCGTGTGGACGCGGGCCGGGCAGATGCAATTGCAGCGGATGCCCTTGTCCACGAAATCGCGGGCGACGGAGAGGGTCATGGTGAGCACCGCGCCCTTGGTCATGCTGTAGGCGAAGCGATCCGGGATCCCGACCTTGGATGCGATGGACGCGAGGTTGACGATGGAGCCACCACCGGACTCCAGCATCTTCGCGACACCGAAGTGAAGGCAGTGATACACGCCGCGGACGTTGACTTGATAGAGCCGGTCGAGGTCGGCGGGCGTGGTGTCGAGGACATTGCCAACGTGGGCGATGCCGGCGTTGTTGACGAGGATGTCGACGCGTTCGAGTGCGGTGAACGCCCGGCGGACGGATTCGGTGTCCGAAACATCGGCGGTGATGACCGAAGCTGTCCCACCCGCGGCGCGGATGGAGGCGGCGGTCTCTTCGCCGGCTTCCGCGCGGAGTTCGAGAATGTGGATGTGGATCCCGGCGGCTCCCAGGCGCAGGGCAACGGCCCGGCCGATGCCGGAACCGGCGCCGGTGACCAGGGCGTGGCGAGTGACAGAAGCGGCGGACATGCGGTTAGTGAAGCGGTTTCAGTTGGTAGATCAGGCGCGCGTTGTGGTGATAAAGGCGGGCGAGTTCGTTCCCGGAGCACTCTGCCAGGATTTCATCCAGCAGGAGGCCCCAGGTGGCCAGATCAGAAGTGATGTCACAAACCGGCCAGTCGCTGCCCCAGATCACACGATCCCAGCCAAAGCACTCGATCACCTGCTCGACGACGGGACGCAAGGTTCCCGTATTGATGGTCTCCCGCAGGGCATAGGCGATGATGCCGGAAATTTTGCAAGCGAGGTTTGGCCGGTGGGAGAGATCATTCAGGCTTGCGCGCCAGGAACCCAGGTCCCCCGAGGCGATGTCCGGCACGCCGCAGTGGTCCAGGATGAAGCGGGTGTCCGGGCAGCTATCGATCAGCTCCGCGGCGATTGAATGCTGGCGCGGAAGCACGCAAAGATCGAAGGCGAGATTGGCCATGCCGATTCGCCTCACATTCCCGCGGAAAGCCGGGGTGGTGGAGAGTTCGTCCGGCTGGGTGTGGAGCACGCGGCGATAGCCGCAGAGGCGGGGATGGGTGGTGTGTTGGAGCCACGCGGTGATGTCAGCGCTTTCCGGACGACAGGCAGCGATGACTCCGGAGATTCCATTCGCGGCATCCCCAGCGAGATCGAGGAAAAACGCGGCTTCCGCTGCGGCCTCCGCGAAGGGAACATCGACCTCCATGAAGATCGATTCGGTCACCTGCTGGTTCACCGCCGCATCGCGATATTCCCCCACCCGGAACGCTTTGCCCGAGAGAGCCGGAAAGCCCGTGGTCCAATCGTAGGAAAAGCGCTCCGGATAGAGGAGGTGCTGATGGCTGTCAATTCGGTTCATGAGATGATGACCATCAGATCAAATCACACGAAGCACCCGGCTCCCGCGGAGTCTGGTAGACTCCGCCTTCGACGCGGACGGGATGCACGAAATGCTCGCGCAGGTGCGGAATGTGCTCGAGGAAGACGGCGGGAAGATCGAGACCGATGTGGTTGTAGAGCACGAGGTGCTGGTGGAGCTGGCCCATGTCGCCGACATGGGGGACCACCGGAATACCAAACCGCTTGCTCATCAGGCTGACGGCGAGGAACTCGCTGACACCGGCGACGCGCACGGCATCCACCTGGATGAAGCCCGCGCATCCGGCCTGGAGGTAGTTCTTGAAGATAATGCGGTTCGGCACGTGTTCGCCGAGCGCGAGCTTCACCGGAGCGATCGCATCGGCGAGGGTCTTATGGCCGGTGACGTCATCGGGGTGGGTGGGCTCCTCGATCCAGAAGGGATCGATCTCGGTGAGACGCGCGCAGATGTCGAGTGCCTGGGGCAGCGTCCATTGCTGGTTTGCATCCACCATCACGCGGGCGTCCGGTCCGGCGACTTCGCGGACGATGCGGGCTCGGCGCAGGTCGCGCTCGGGGTCCTTCGAGCCAACCTTCAACTTCATCGCCGTGAATCCCGCATCCATGGCGCGCTTGCAGTTTTCGCGAACCTGTTCGTCGGCGTAGTTGAACCAGCCGACGGAGGTGTCGTATCCGGGATAGCCTTTGGTGAGAATACTTTCACGGGAGCCACGCGTGGCAGTCGGCCTTTCCAGCAACTCCAACGCCTGCTCGTGGGTGAGCACGTCCTCCAGATAAGAAAGATCAAGGGTGGCCGCAACCTGGGCGGGCAGGAGTTCCAGCAGAAGCTTCCACAGTGGCAGGCCGCGGGTCTTCGCCCACAGGTCCCAGCAGGCGTTGGTGACGGAAGCGAGGGCAAGCTGGACGATGCCCTTGTGGGGCCCCAACCAGCGGAACTGTTGTTCATCGGCCATCTCCTTCTGGAGCGCGCCGAACCCGGCCATGATCGCCTCGATGTCGCGGCCTTTGAGACGGGAGGCGTAGAACTCCGCCGCGCGGCAGACGAGTTGGTTGCCCTCGCCCAAGGTGAAAGCGAGGCCGGTGCCGGTGCGGCCCTTGTCATCCTCCAACAGGGTGGCGGCGTAGGAATAGACCGGATCCTTGTGGATGGCGTCGCTGCCGTGGCCGGAGCCGATCGGATAGCGCGCGTCGCGGGTGGAGATGCGTGTGATCATGGATGGATTCAGGAAATGGCCCGGTAGCCGAGTTCCGCACCGCCGGAGACATGCATGATATGGCCCGTGATGAACCGCGCCTTGCCGGAGAGAAGGAACACGCAGGCATCCGCGACAACATCGCCCTCCGGGCAGTAGCCCAGGGGATGGATGTCATCGAGATACCGGGAAATCCCCCTGGGATCGGGCTGCTCGGTGGCCCACTTCCGGAGCATCGGTGTCCAGGTGCCGGCAGGGCAGATGGCGTTCACGCGGATGCCATCCTTTGCATAGTCCAGGGCGATCGACTTGGTGAGGGTGTTCATGCCGCCCTTGGTGGCGGTGTAGGCGGCGTGGATTTCCTGGCCGATGACGCCGACGAGGCTGGAGGTGTTGAGGATGCAGCCTTTGGAAGCCCGGAGCGCCGCGATGCCATGGCGGGCGGTGTAGAGGACGCTCTTGAGGTTGGTGTTGAATAGCTCGTCCCACTCCTCGTCGGTGGTTTCGTGGAGCGGCTTGCTGGGGGTGGCGATCCCGGCATTGTTGTGAATGGCATCGAGCTTCCCGTAATGCGCGAGCACCCGGTCGATGGCGGCCTTGACCTCGCCATCCTTCGAAACATCACAGGCGAAGCCGAGATGGTCGCCCCCCAAGTCGGCGGCGGCACGGGCCGAGGCCTCGCCATCACGCGCGACGAGCGCCACCTTGGCGCCCTCGGCGGCATAGGCCTTCGCACAATCGAGGCCGATGCCGGTGGAGCCGCCGGTGAGGAAAATAACCTGGTCTTTGAGAAGCATGGATCGGGTGGGGAATGTCTTGGATTACGGCAGGTGGCCTATCAGTGGAAGACGGCGTAAAGAGCGGTCATCGAGAAAAGGACGATGACGGCAAGGACCTTGTAATTGAGGATGGGCCACCCGGGAGCGCGCAGGGCATCGAGGGGGGTCGCCCAATAGAGGTTCTGCGCGTCCTCACCGGCCACTTTGGGCATGAGCACGGTGAACAGGATCTGCATGGCGATGCAAACGACGCACATGTAGAACGCCATCATCATGAACGGCGTCTCGTGGAGGAAGGCCGGCACCCAGCCGAAGATATCGGGCTTCCAAACGTGGAGGGTCTTCGCCGCGAACACGAGGCCGCCCATCAGGGAGCCGAGCCACATGGTCCACTTGGCGCTACGGGCGGAGGCGCCGCGGCGGGCCAGAACACGCCGAGGACGAACACGCTGGTGATCGGCGGCGCCATGTGGGCGATGATGTCATTGAGGCCGCTGAAAATGCTCTCATAGCGGTCGAGCAAAGGCACCAGGGCGATACCGGAGGAGATCGCCACCAGCGTGGCGATCCTGCCTATCAGGACGAGCTGCTGGTCGCTGGTATCCGGGCGTAAGCGTCTGACGATGTCATAGCTCACCATCGTGGCGATGGAATTGGAGGCGCTCGAAAGGTTGCCCATGAGCGCGGCCATCAGTGCGGCCGCGAGCAACCCGAGCATGCCGGCAGGAAGGAGCTTGCGGATCATCACCGCGTACACCTCCTTCGACTGATAGATTCTCACCCCGGAGGGAGCGAGCACGACACCGGCCGCATCCGTTTTCACCGGCACGCCGGGTCCGAGGATGATGGCAGCCTCCTTGCCGGATGCCCGGACCGCGTGTTGGGAGAGGTCGAGCTGCTCCCCCGCCTTGAGTTGGATGGGCCCGGGGTTTTCAAGACCGCCGGTGATGGCGACGCTTTGCTCCTTTGTGCCATCGGGTGCCGTGGTGGTGCTGACTACCCGGACTTGGGAAACGCCTTCGAAGCGGCCTTGCTTGATGGCGGTGTAGAACATCAGGCCGGGGACGATGAAGATGAAGACGGGAAGGATCTTGATCAGACCGCAAAAGATCGCACCCACGCGGGCGTCGTTCTCGCTCCGCGCGCCTAACACCCGCTGGACGATCGTTTGGTCCGCACACCAGTACCAGATGCCCAGAACCGGATATCCGAGAAAGATGGAATACCAGGGCATGCCGCTGGAGTCGCCGTGCGGCCGGAGCATGCTCATCAGCTTGCCGTCGCTGGCTCCCGGGGCGCTATCGAGGGAGGAGGTCATGCCATTCCAGCCGCCGGTTTTTTCCCAGGCGAACCAGGTGATGACGAAGGCACCCAGCAGCAAGATGACCGTCTGGATGGTTTCAGTGATTGCAACCGCGGCAAGACCCCCGGTGACGGTGTAGATGCCGGTGAACGCGCACATCGTGACGATGCACGTCCATTTCTCGATACCAAAAATGTCGTGTAGGATCAGCCAACCGGTGGCGAGCGGGAAGGCGATATGGAAGATGATCGCGGCGACAATGGATATGACGGCAAGCCCGTCGCGGCACTCGCGGCAGTAGCGTTTCTCAAGGAAATCGGGCAGCGTCGCCACTTTCGATTTCAGATAGAACGGGGCGAAGAAAAAACCGAGCAGGATCAACGTGAAGGCCGCCATCCATTCGAAATTCCCGTTGAGCAAGCCGGTGTCGTAGCCCGATTGGGCGAGGCTGACGAGGTGGACACACGAGATGTTGGTGGCGAACAGCGCGAGGCCGATGACGGGCCACTTGAGGGTGTGCCCGGCCATGAAATAATCCCCGGCCTCGGACTCACCTTGGGTCTTGCCCTTCCTCCGGGCGCTGACTCCAGCCCAGCAGCCCAGGCCGACGACTCCGACGAGGTAAACGACGATGATCGTCCAATCTAAAATACTGATGGTCACGAGATGGAGCCAGGATGGGTTGGTGGCAGCCCCTCTGGAGAGGCATTTTGAAGCCAGGGTTTTGAAAAGCGGTCGCACCTTGGCGATCCCGACCAATTTCACCGGCCAACATATCAGGCATCTGCCAAAAGCGGACAATTTTCACGCCTTGTTTTGCGACATTATTGTTTGCTTGTCTTCGATTTACTCTGATTCAGTGTCTGAAAATGCGTCGCTCGCAGCCATTCCAGCATTCGCTTCCCGTCCCTCCGGAGCTGTCCCGCGCGCCAATTTATCTCACCAATGCCGGCTGGGAGCGCATCGCCATTGGCCAGCCGTATCCTCCCCGGGAACAAACCTCGCTGTATGAGTTCAAATGGGAAGACGGCAGGGTTTTGCCCGAATTCTGCCTGGTGTGGGCGAAGGGGGGCTCGGGGGTCCTTGAGGTCGCGGGGGGGGAACAGCGGATTCCAAGGAAGCGCGCGTTTTTTGTCCGCCCTGGGGAATGGCACCGTCACCGGCCCGATCCGGAGATCGGATGGACGATCTATTGGATCCATTTCAATGGCGATCTTGCCCGCCAGTGGATGTTGGACGATGAATTCGATATGGAGGAGAACCTCCCGGTCATCAAGGACACGAGGTTGTTCGAAGCCCAGTTCGAGCGCTTGCTGCATACCGTGGAAAGGGCCCCCACCACCAACACTGCCGCACTCTCCTGCCAGGCCGCCGGTCTCCTTTCACACATGTCGCGATCAAGGGATGAACATCGGGATGAACTCCCGGTCCAGCCCGACCCGCTCGTCAACCAGGCCGTCCAATTCATTTGGAACCACCACCAGCGACATGTTGGCGTGCCGGAAGTGGTGGCCCACGTGGGAACGGGACGCCGCTCCCTCGAACGCCGTTTTACCGCCGTCCTGGGAAGAAGCGTGCTCGATGAAATCCAGATGTGCCGCCTGAGCCGGGCAAAACGCTTGCTGCAATACAGCTCGGTGCCCATCAAACAAATCGTGCACCTCGCCGGACTCCGCAGCCGCAACCAACTCTGGCTGCTTTTCAAAGAGCATGTCGGAATGTCCCCTGACGAATATCGCCAGGGTTTTCCGGAGGGGGAGGGCAATCCGCCGTGAGGAAGCGTCCGCCGTATCGCCATTCTAGCCAGGAAGACAAACTGGCAAAAAGAATGACCTCAAGGAGCACGCCGAAAGTCATCGGAAACCGACCACTTTCCACGAGCCATTGCCGCATCGAAGACCTCTTGAAGATGAGCTCTGTTCCGGGGCAGGATCGGGCACCGTGTCCCGCAAGGAGAATGGAGATGATTGCGCCTTGTCGGCCGGTCGTGCCAACATGGAATCACGGATGGCCAACATGCTCGATGCCACTTGCTGGTGGTAGTGGCGGGTAATTGCCTTTAATGAAGCGTTTTCCCGCCTGGCTTCCGCCACCAGAGCGGTCTTCAGGGGCACCGCTTTGGACGCTCCGTCGCCCCCCTCAAGCCGCCACCCCCGGCCCCGGACGATCCTTGACCTGATTGCAATCAGGGGTTTCCAAAGACTTGGCGACGAATCTTGCCAAGCACCTTCACCACGGCGTAGTAATTGCCCGCGCGATGCTTATACAGGCAGCCTACTTTCGACTTCGTGAACAGGGACTTTCGTTCCATTCCGTTTCGTTTTGTTGCCACCTGGATAGACATGGCCGGGAGACATCGCAAACGAAAGTAGCACGAAAATCCTTACAGGGCCTGTAGCTCAGCGGTTAGAGCAGGGGACTCATAATTGCAACTCTTTGCTTTTCAGATCTTTGTGTCACTTTTCACAGCGTTGCATTCGAATCGTTTGCAAAAGCGGTAGCTTTGCATGGGGCAGCGGGATTTTGCTCAGCTTGGCCCGAATTTCTGTGCAGAGTGTATAACGAGGGGTATAATTGCAAAAAGGGATAAGTAGTCCCCACCTCTGAGCTCCCGCATGAATCGTTACGCGGAAACGCCGCAAGGCCCCCCTCTCGTAGAACCGCCACGAATGGTCAGCTTCATCGTGATAGTGCAGGACCCGTCGCATTCCCCACCGATGGCAAGCTTCCCGCTGCAGGGCTGCTGAAGGCCATCGCGGGGCTTTACATGATGGAGAGACACCTGCGCCAATCGCGTGCCGGACTGGCTTAGCGCTCCTCCGTCCGGCTTCGGGGACAGCTTTCCAATCCTCGATACGCTCTGCAACGACCTAGCGCTGCTGAACATTGAATCCACCGTGTTCCCGGAAAGCCCGCGGGCGGTGGACCGTTGATTACACACTGGTGACAAGGGTCTAGATCACAATCCACGACATCTACGAACCGTCCGCAAGCTAAGTGATCAATTCGGACATCATCGGGACGCATTGAGCACTGACCTAAGTTCAACGGAAACTATCTCGAAAGTTGACTATAAAGGCGCCGTGCATCTACACGATCGGAAGGTTGGTTCGCGAGGAAGGGCCCCTTAGTGATTCAAGATTAAGGACATCAGAATCAATGCGGCTTTTCCGCCAAACCTTACGGATTGCAAAATGATAGACTGGAAAATAAGAATCCCGCCTTAATTTATACCGTATCATTTATCCGCAATTTCCCTAAATTTGGATAACATTGTTTCCAACTTCTGGGAGTCTCCAGCCGCGCTAAAAATTTTATCCTTCACGGAATATCCAAACCAATCTTGCTCATCCGTTTCGACAAGTTGATACTCAATAACCAAATTCTCGATTTCGGTCTCGGCCAAATCAATCTGTATCTGCCAACCGGGGTTATCAATGGTATTGATCCGGACACCGTACTGATGTTCCCAATCGCCATCGCAGTGCTCTTGATACCATCGAGATAAAAATTCAAAGGCGTTCATCAATTAGGTATTTCCTCTGGAAGTGCGGGACGGGCCCCGCCAGGTATATCTTTTCCTTGAACGTGAGGCGTTGGGATGGATACCCCGGATTTCTTATTCACGTGCGGTGCTCCCGGCATTCCACTAGGGGTCCCTCCATCAAATCGCTTCACTGGGTTCATGTGGCCTGATTTTGTCATTTCATACGTTTCATACTTAAAAACTTTCCCATCATCTCCGGGCTGGAATGTAGTGTGATCACCCGTTGCATCAGGATGAGGTTTGAGTTTGCGCTTTGCTCGTCCTCCCCCGCACGCATTGTGACTTAAAACCAGAGACTTGCCTGCATAGTAGCAGTGATCCGCCTCGACTTCAATATTGTATACTTGAAGTTTTTGGTTCAAGGATGTCACTTTTTCGAGACGGATTCGTCCAGATAAGGTGGCAAGTTCCTCCTCGACATCAAAGTGTCCAGCCTGAACCCACCCATTGCGCGTGGCAGAGAACAACCGATGGCTGTTGGTCAGTTTGAGTGTTTCGACCTCTCCTTTCAGCTTCAATTCCAGCACAGTCCGGTTTCGGTGGGTCATTGTTGCAGTTACCACACGCCCTTTTCCCGCCTTGATCTCCGGACAAATGTTTACATCCATCACCTGAGCTTGGCCGTGGATTCCCATCTCATAGAGATCCAGCAATATCTCGGCGCCAGGGACACAGCCAGTCGATGCGATCCATTCTGGTGAGCGAAGCAACTGAATCTCGCAGAGATCGCCCGAGGAACCACGGGTGCCCATATGAAGTGTGATTTTTTGCCATGAGGATGCGTCGACTTCAGTTCGGAAATCACCAGAAGGCGTGCTTACTCTATCTCCCACACCAACCGCCTCAATCGCCTTGGAACCTCCCTCGATGGCGATTGGCGTACCCGCTACAAAGCATCCTCCAAGTTTTTCCAAAAGCTCCCCTTGGACTTTGGCTAGTTTCTCTGTTTCGCCCAATAGGCCCTTTGCAGCTTTAAGCCTGTTCGTTTTCGCAAGTAGGCTAATCTTTTGGAGCCCTTTTGCCAGTCCCGCACCGGTGATCATTTGGATCAGAGCAACTTGGCTATCCTGAATAGCATTGAGCATTCCATCCTCGGAGCCGTAGCGCTGTCTGACATCGCTTGAAAGCGAGCACCAAAGTTGCCGGCGGACTTCTGCGTCCTGCGTGGCCGCCGCTAAAACCTCGGCAATATCTTGAGTGGCCGTGGCCCGGTCCTTCCACAATTGCTCGTATTCACCTCGGAAGAAGTCACCGCCTTCTCCAAACGTTGATTGAATGCGGGCCGCCTCACTTCCCACAAACTCGCCCACCGATCCGAGACCCTCGGCAACCTTTCCATAGTGGTCAGCGACACCTTCGGTGAATTCTGGCCACGCATACCCCCAGGCCATTTGAAATTCTTCGAATGAGTAAAGCCCCAGGGCATCATAACGTGAGATTCCGTTGTTCCCTACAAATGCGTACATGTTCAGCCCTGGCAATTCTTCCAAGGGATCACGGCCGATCCATCTTCCTGTGCCGGGGTCGTAGTAGCGGTATCCGTAATAATACAGACCTGATTCCGCATCGAGGAACTTGGTGCTGAAGCGATATCTAAATTCGCCCGTCGTATCAGTATCGACAAGGGCATTACCGAAAGGATCATATTCAAAGTGGCAAGCGATGGTACCGGAAGCGGTGAGGTATTCGGAGACGTTTCCATTACCATCGAATGATGGGAAATGAGAGACGGAGTCGGACGTCACCGAAAGGAGGCCGCCGACACCTCCTGCGACGTTGAGGCTTCCGCTGATATCGATACCCCAGAGATAGGTCTTTTCCAACGCCGGCGGGAGCGAACCATCCGTGGTGTATGAAGCAACGACGTTCCAGCCATTGTTCACGTAGAATTCCGTTTCCGATCCGGAGATCTTGGCGATCCGCCGGCCGGTGGCATCGTAGCGGTATTCGGTCGTGACCCCGCCCACGGTGCTTGCCGTGAGACGGTTTTCCCCATCCCAGGAAAGACTACTATTGGCAGACGGAGCTGCTGGAAGGGGGTAGGCAATGGCATTTCCGTCAAGATCGTAATCGGGGGACAGACCGTCAATTTCACTGTATTGGTTGAGCGCGTTTACCGTGTAATTGTCCGTCGTGGGCAGCGACAGGCTGTTCGCCGATCGTTTGCGGTTTCCACCAGCGTCATAGGAATAGGAACGATCCTGACCCGCAATGCTTGAATCCGCGGTTGTAACTCCGCCTCGGGAGGCATACTCCCAGGCGATGGAGTGTGAGGAGGCGAACGCAGTGCCGGTCTTGTTGACCGATTCGGGCCGCCTCATTGCATCGTTGGTAAAATCAAATCCGGAAACAAGCGTGCTTCCAACCTTGTTCTGTTTCAAGTCCAGCAGATCCCTGTTTGTTTCCCAGGTATTTACGATTGTATGGGAAGGCCCATTTACGTCCTCGACGAGATCCGAGTTTGGAGCGTACGAGTAAGTGAAGGTGTTCAGGGAGCCCGTTGCCGAAGCGCTGCCACCGGCGATCGAGGACACCCTGCCATATGAATCATAGCCATAGACAGCCTGGTTCTCCAGCACGGAGGCGTCCTTTAGGGTGAATCCCGTTGGACGGAGATGTGTGTCGTTCGTGTGGTCCAATTGCCGCTCAAGATCGGCGCTTCCGTCCTGATTGAGATCATAGCTGATGGTTTCGTTGTCCAGCAGCAGGTCATCAGGAGAATAATGGAAGATGCTTGTGGCAATCCCGTTGGTCTCGCGAGTTTTTCGTCCGATGCGGTCATAGTCATAGTCGGCATCTGGAGTGCCATCCTGGTAATCCACTGTGTCCAGCAGGCCCCAGGAAGTGTAGCCGTAGTCGGTGCGGATGTTCCTCGCCGAGGTCCGTTGCTTCACGCGTCCGGCGAGGTCATATTCGTAAGAAACCTTTGTGTTATCCGGATACTTCTTTTCGAGAAGGAGGCCCGTGGCATCATCCCTTTTCCATTCGGTCGTATCCGCGGCCCCTGTAAAGCTGAAGGTGGTGAGGTCGCCTGCATCTGAGGCATCGCGGAACGTGGAGATGGATTTGACTTCATTATAGTCGTTGTAGTCGTAGATGGCGGGAGTAACCGCGGATCCCCATTCCCGCAGCGTATTTCCTTTCAAATCGTATTCGGTGCGCCGAATCTTCGTGTCAGGACTGACAATTTTGGAAACGAGGCCAGCACCTCGACCCTGCGGATGGTAGGTGTAGCTAGTAGTCTCTCCGTTGGAATCGGTGACGGATTGGACCTGGTTGTGGCCCGTGATGTAGGTGGAGGTGCTGGCCGTTGCATGGCGCGGTTCTTTTGTGGAAATCAAGCGTCCTAGTGCATCGTACACCATCCGGGTGGATGCGGAATCACCGGGCTCCCGCTTCTCGACCAACAGCCCACAGTGCGTGACTGCGACCGCCTCCCCGGCATACGCATTCGACGTCGTTCTGGAAACAACGAGGCGATTTTCCTGGTCTTCCTCGGTTATTTTCAGTTCCCAATTGCCCAAGGCATCTACGGAATACGTTCTCGATACTTCGTCGCCCGTGAACCCAGCGATTTTTGTACGCAATTCCTGCTTCAAATAGTCTGACGAGGCGCTTCCTCCTTCGAATGGATAGATATGATCTCGTTTGACCGACCAGAGCCCACTTGAATTAACAAGAAGCATCTCGGAATCTTGAACCCGATCGCTCGTGGACGCGAGGCTTGGGCTTGAAGGGTTGGCACGCACGCTCTCGGCTTGGCGGACCAACACTCCAAAGTCATCGTACTGGAAAAGTTGCTTGGGAACGTCTGGCGCGGACGACGTTACTTTGGATAGACGGTCTGTGCCGCCGTCATAGTCATTTGTCACAACGACGGTCCCACCAAAACCTGGTGTCTTCACCTTCACAACCCTGCCCAGCATATCGGTGGTGACTTCCTTGTAACGAGAACTGCTACGGCTGCCAAAGCGCGTGGTGGTCACCAGACCACCCGAAGGGCCTACTGAGTAACTATAATATTCCGGAATCACTCCGGTGCCCGTTCTCGATTTCTTTTTCCGGTCCAAAAAGAAAGTCATGACCGCCGTGCCGCCATCGGGATCGGTGGTGGTCACATCCAGTTCATTCGGGTATTGAATTTTTTTGACATAATCATCGGCATCCTTTTCCTCGGTGGTTCTCCCGCGGTCATCGGCCTTGATTTCAGCTGTCAGGGAGATACCGCCTGCTGACTTTGTGACGGTTCGGGATCCCCAACCGGCTCCATCCAGATCCGCGATCATGCCGCCAGTGGTTTGAGTCTGGATCGCTGGGCGGGCAGGGTAAGCGGCGCCGCCCAAGGGGGAGGCCACCGATGCTACTCCCTGGATGGTAGTGGTCCCCAAGCGGTCCATACCGTCGAGCACGTTCTGTGTCACAGTCCCGTCTGCCGCAGTGGTTCCCGTCATCTGGTCACCTTTCCACCCATATTTGGCAGCAACGCGTTGTCGGTTGCTGACGAGATCTTTTACCGTAGTCTCAAGCAACTGCCCTTGCGGCGCATAAGTGTTCACGGTTTCTTGATAATCGAGATACGATCCCGCGCCGTAGATCCACTCACGAGTCTTGATCAGCCGTCCGGATGCGTCCCTCTCCGTGCGGACTTTCTTGGTGAGCCCCGCCTTGGGGGTAGTACCTTTCAAGGGCCCAGTCACGGTTTCGGACAAGTTGAAGCTTGCTCCCAAATCGTAGGTGTAAGTCCAGCTGAGCCCGTTCTCGTCGATCCGTTCCTTCAGACGTCCCCGTTCCTCAGATCCGGTCGGTGGGTAGTAAATTTCCTTCTGCCTCTTGTTTTCCGTCGATCCGAACAAGCTTGTTGGCGTTGCCGCAGTCTCATTAATCAATACCTGGCCGGAGCCCGGTACATTGTGCGCGGAGAAGTATGACTTTGAGAGTACTTGGCTGCTTGCTTCCGAGGAGGAAGATCCCACCCCTACCGTCGTGGTGCGGGGGCGTTCGTCTCCCGGCAACACCTCTTCCCCTGACACCAGGGGGGTATATTCGAAAGTTTCGAAGATGTATTTGCCCCCGCCATCGAGCCAAGGACTTTTGCGTTCGATCATTCTGCCTTTCGAGTCATACTTGAACTCGATGACTCGTCCACTTTCATCCATCTTCCAAACTATCTTGCCAAAGCCGGCCTGCCCTTGAACCACGCCATACCGAAAGCTCCGGACTGTGCGCAACCCCGTGTTTCCTCCCGGAGTTTCGATTTCCTTCTGGTCCGTCCATCCGCCCCAACTGTTTTCGTATTGCTGGATGACCTCCTTGCGGAACTTGAGGGACCCGCCGGCGGCTTTCACTTCACGGATGATACTACGCATCCCCGGCTTGTCCTTGTTGGGAATCTCATGGCGAAAACTGGTCAAGGAGATCCCTCCGGATGCCGTTGTAAGTTGCCATTCATGCCCGCCATCGAAAGTTTCCACATATTCGTAGGTCAAGGTCCGCACCCGTTGCTGCGAACCGGGCCCATGCTCGGTGAAATTGGCAATCAGTTTGGATGTTCCGATAGGGTGGTTGACATAAACGGTCCTCTTAGGAAGTCCCGTGATTCTATACAGGGTTCCCACCTTGGATCCGATTTGTGATGGAAGATAATGTCGGATCTTATATCCTCGATTGTCGGGTTCGGTGATGATATCCAAAAGGCCGGCCGGAGATTTGACCTGGCGGATCTTGTAGTGATTTACGTAACCGATGGCGGAAATGTGCTCTGTCAACTCATGAATGACTTCGAGCCCAATCGAAGCGGTATTGGTCGCCGGCGTCGTGCCGAAATCAATGGATCTGCCGGTGGGACCAACCCATCGAACGATTTTCCCGGTCGTTTTATCGAAATCCATAAAACCGCCCGCCGACCGGTATTGGCGAATGCGAACGGCCTCTGATGGATGTGCCGTTTCGCCACCCCAAGCGGTGAGTAAAACGCATCTGGCTGCGCTGCCCGAAGCGCTTCCGTACGGCGTTAGAACCCTCTCGGCACCCCCACTCTTTAAAGTGAAGGTGATGGGCTTTCCTGATAGCTGCTGGATTGTGACTGCAAACGACATCTCCGCAGGCAATAAGGTAGATCGCTGCTCAAGTATTCTCGTGTTAGCAATTGAATTGAATTTGAGAAGCTCCGGGTCGCCCATATTCGCAACGGGGCGGTCAAGATAAAGGTCCAGGCTGCCCGGGGCTATCGAAAACTCAAGCGGACAAGCATCCAAGGCGAAAGACAGATCGACGCTACTGGGAGCCTTTGGAGCACCCTTTTCAACCAGCTTTTTGGCTGCGTCCTTCTGGTCGTTCTCGCAACTGGTTGTTCCCTCCACCACGCGTGGCTGTGGGGAAGGGGTTTTTTCGCCGGGGCGATTCTTGCCGTCGTCAGCCGAAGGCTTGTTATCCTGCAACGGGCCGGTGGTCGGTTCTTTCGGTGGACTGTCTGGAGGAGTGGGAGGATCGGCGGGAGGAGCGGGAGGATCGGTCGGAGGGTCCGCGGGAGGCTCATTGGGATCTCCCGGCAGTTCACCACCACCGTCACCACCACCGTCACCACCA
>CAXTTX010000023.1:0-4551 GCA_964247045.1 uncultured Verrucomicrobiales bacterium
AAGACCGCCCACTTCTGCTCCATGTGCGGCCCCAAATTCTGCTCGATGAAGATCAGCGAGGACGTTCGCAAATACGCCGCCGAACAAGGCATCGCCGAGGAGGAGGCGCTGGCGAAGGGGATGGAAGAAAAGTCCAAACAATTCACCGAATCCGGCGCCGAAGTCTACGTCCCCGCCTGAAGCCGCGGCATGTGGAATGAACTCGATGTTGTCCGCGACGTATCTGCCCGCTTGGATGCGGCGGGGCTCGAATTCATGCTCACGGGTTCCATGGCCATGAATTTTTATGCGCAGCCCCGCATGACACGGGACATCGACCTCGTTGTGTCCCTGGCGGCGGATGACGCTCCGAAAATCTTCAATGCCTTCTCGCCTGACTATCATGTTTCACCGGAAGCAGTCCGCGATGCGATTGCCCACGGATCCATGTTCAACCTGATCCACGAGGACAGCATCACCAAGGTGGATTTCATCGTGCGCAAACCAGGGTCCTACCGGGCTACTGAATTCGCTCGCCGAAGCCGCATTAATATCGAGGATTTCACGACTTGGATTGTCAGCAAGGAGGACCTGATCATCTCCAAATTGGATTGGGCCAAGGATACCCGGTCTTCCCAGCAGCTCGGCGATATCCGGAACCTTCTCTCCACCGGTTGTGACACCAAATACATCGACGACTGGACACAAGCTCTGGGATTGGGTAGCCTGTGGCTGGAAATCCAGCAATGAACGACACCTCACCTGAAATTGCGGCCATGGTCCACGCTCGCATGATGGCGAAGACCGGAGAGGAACGCTTTCTGATGGGCGTCCGCATGCATGAGGCCGCCAGGCGCATGGTGATGGCTTCCTTTCCAACGGGAATTTCGGTGGAGGAGCGGAAACAGCTGCTCTTCGAACGCTTTTACGGAAACGACATCTCGGCAAAAAAGCACCAGGATCTGACCCTCAAAATGGATCGAAACGGCCCAAGCCCTCGGACGCCCCATTCCGGAAACCAAGGGGTAGATTGACTTACGCGTGAACCGCCCGAACCCTCCTGCAATTCTTCCTACCCCGTCTGGCCACCTTTGAGCCTGGAAATCTCCGCTTCAGGGCGTCTTTTCCACCAGATATTTCTCCGAGAGCCCGCGCAGCGCGTCCGCCACCTCCTCCCCGGTGGAACGGGTCACGGGATCCCGGCTGGACGGCGGTGTGGACTTCAGACTGACGCCTCATCTTATCCGGCCGTGAGACTTCTCTTCACTGTTGGCGTTTCAAGGCGAGTTCCACGAGCTGAGCCGCAATTTTCCGGATTTCCTTCATCGATTCCTGGGTGGGCTCCTGGGCGTCCGCGAGGGTCATCTTCACCGACAAGCCCTCGAGCAGGCCATGCATGGCGGTATAATTCGGCCGGCCGGAGATCCGGGGGTCCAGTCCGGTGAGGCATTCGGAATAATATTCGGCGATGTCCTGCCGCATCACCTTCCGCGCGCGCTCGGGGGAAAATTGCTTGTCCACGGCCACGGTGCCAACTTCCAAGGCCCTGATCCAGCCGCCCAAGGAAATCAGGTGGGCCAGGTCCGCATCCTTCAGCGAAAACAACTCATCCTCCACGTCCCTCTGGGTGGAGGACAACTCGCTTTTCAATTGATCCACATCTCCCTTCTTCGCGCTCTCCAGCAGGCTGGCGGCGTGGCGACTGACCCGGTCCGTGGTGCCCAGGGCCTTGCCATAGCGGGTGAGGTCCCTCGCCATTTTCTCGACATCGTCCAAGCTCTTGGACTGGACCATGAGGAATCCGTCCGCGATGAGAAAACCGAGCTCGATCGCAAGATCCGCACGGTCCTGGGACATCCGCGCGGGCATCTTCCGCTCCACCTCGGCCATGGGCAAGGGCATGAGGAACTGCAGGGTATCGAAGATTTTGGAAATGGAGGGAGCGGTGAATTTGTTGACCGCGAGTTCCTGCTGCAAATCCGCGTCGTCGAGCAGGTCGTTCGGAACCGTTCCATCAGGTCCGGCGGCATCCTTGGCCACTTCCACGGGATCCGGCGCGCCCTCGATTTTCAGGGACTCGTCCTCCGACATGGCCGGCATGGCCATGGCCAGAAAGAGGGGCAGGATCATCCGTTGCGGCTTCATGGCCGCAGCCTGCCACACCCGGCCCCGAATGCCAGAATTATGCGTGAATGATGTCAGTGCCTGCATGGTAAGATTCTCACATCCCCGTGATCCGGCACGGGGGGGGCGGAAGCGTTCCGTCGCCGAAGACGCCCTGGGAATAACGAATCTCCCTATGGATGGGATCCCTGGTTTTTCCGAATTCCCGTTGGGGGATGGGACGGAAGGATCACGGCGGCTTTTGGGGGCTGTTAGGTCGAGATGACGGAAGGCGGCGTTCTCAAATCGGCGGACCGATTCCGCCTCGTCCGGGATTTTCCTGCGATTTTTCCTACTCCGCCTGGCCAGCCTTGAGCCTCGCAATCTCCGCTTCCAAGCTTGCCAGCCGCGCCTCGATTTCCGCGCGCCAATCGTTTTCCGCCGAACTATCCCAGCCCTCCATGGCCCCATCACTAACAGAAGCCCCTCCCACCCCAACCGGCGAGAGCAGATGCACGAAGCTCTCCACTCTCCGCCCCTCCCCCACCGGAATCCGCCTGACGAGCGGACCGTGCGGATACTCAATGAACCACGTGAGCGTCTCTTCCACTTCCTCCAGGGAGGAAAATGTGTGCAAGCGCTCCGTTCGCTGGCGGATCTCACCGGCGCTCTGGGTGCCACGCAGCAGCAGGATCGTGAGCACGGCGCGCTCGCTCCGCTGCATGCTCAGCACATCCTGGATGCAGTGCCCGAATTTCGGCGCCCGGCCGCCGAGCGTCTTCTCCACCAGATATTTCTCCGAAAGTCCGCGAAGAGCTTCCGCCACCTCCTCCCCGGTGAAACGGGTCACGGGGTCACGGCTGGTAGCCTGGTTGCAGGCGATCTGGAGGGAGTTGAGAGTGAGCGGGTAGCTGTCCGGAGTGAGGATCTCCTTCTCCAACAAGCACCCCAGAACGCGGGCTTCTTGAAAGGTGAGCTGGATTTCAGGGAAGTGCTTCATGGTCGCGCTGTTGCGTAAGAATGATCCTCCCGCGGACGGCTGGCAAGTGTGGGACACCGCGAGCCGGCCGCCGATGATATATGAATCTCGCATATGCCGCTTGGGGAAACCTCCCCCCACCCCTCCCTTGCCTTTCCCCGCCTTCCCCCTACCTTCCCGCCCGCGATGAAAAAACAGTGGGCACTCGTCTGGATCCTCAGCGGTCTCTCCATGCTGGGAGCCTTCTCGATCGATGCCTACCTCCCGTCCTTCACCGACATCGGCAACAGCCTCCATGTTGATCGCGAGCACGTCCAGCAGACGCTCAGCATCTACCTCTTCACCTTCGCCTTCATGATGCTGTTCTACGGCACCCTGTCGGACACCTTCGGCCGCCGCCGCGTCATCCTCTGGTCCGTCGCCGGCTATGTCGCCGGATCCGTCGGTTCCACCTTTGCCCCCTCCTTCCACTGGCTCCTCGCCTTCCGCGCCCTCCAGGGCCTCTCCGCCGGTGCCGGCTCCGTCGTCGGCCGCGCCGTCATCCGCGATCTCTTCCCCGGCCAAATGGGCCAGAAGGTCATGTCCTATGTCACCATGGTCTTCAGCCTCGCCCCCGCCGTCGCCCCCGTCGTCGGCGGCTGGCTGCAAGTCTGGTACGGCTGGCGGTCCGTCTTCGCCTTCCTCTCCCTCGCCAGCCTCGCCATGGGCATCGCCGCCTGGAAAGTCCTCCCCGAAAGCCTCGCCCCTGAGGACCGCGCACCGCTCCACCTCGGCTCCATGCTCCGCGGCTACTGGCGCGTCGCCAGCCATGGCGATTTCCTACTCCAGTCCCTCGGCATCGGCCTCGGCTTCGCCGGCTTCTCCCTCTACATCAGCACCGGGTCCGACTTCGTCATGCACGTCCTCCACCTCCCGGAGACCGCCTTCGCCTGGCTCTTCATCCCCATCATCGTCGGCATGTCCATCGGCTCCGCCCTCTCCGCCCGCCTCGCCATGAAATTCCCGCCCACCCGCCTCATCTGGATCGCCTACGGCGTCATGGCCACCGCCACCCTCGCCAATCTCCTCTACGCCAATCTCTGCACCCCCTCCGTCCCCTGGGCGGTGCTGCCGGGGATGGTTTACATGTTCGGGCTGGCGCTGGGTTCACCGGCGATGACGCTGCGGACGATGGATCTTTTCCCGGAGGCGCGGGGACTTGCGGCGTCGTTGCAGGGGTTTGTGCAGATGCTGCTTTTTGCGCTGATGTCGGCGATTGTCGCGCCGTTTGTGCTGGGGGATATCCGGAAGCTCGCGTTGAGCGTGGGCGTGGGGTGGACGCTGAGTGTGGTTTGCTGGTGGCTGGGGACGCGGAAGGGGCTGGTGTGCCACCGGGAGGTGGTGGAGGAAGGGTAAAAAGGATTAGATCCGCCCTCTGACATCAAATTCCACAATCGTCGCCACTTGCCCAATAGAGTCACGACGAGTGACCCTTTCCCGATGCAAACGGA
>CAXTTX010000023.1:4561-14603 GCA_964247045.1 uncultured Verrucomicrobiales bacterium
GCCCTGACGGAGGGGGGACACTCCTGTCCCCCTCCATCGTGCCGGTTTTCCAGAGCCAAGGTCCGCTCCCTAAGATAACCTAGTGCAAAACGAAGAACAAGCGCCGCCCAAAGTCCACTCCCAGGGCGTAAAGGGGCCTCCTAACGACTTCCTCCATTGACGTCTAGTCTCGGGCCTGCAAATCTTCTTCAACCACATATATGCCTATTCCATCAATCATCTCCCCAGTATCGGCCCGCAAAAAATGCCGGGGAATTCCAAAAAGGGACGCGATAAGAGATTTAAAAAGGAAATCTAGTGCCTCAGCCTAACGAACCTCAGATCCCGGTATTCATTTCATCTGTCCATTACGGACTGGAAGATCTACGTTGCGAACTAGCCGCATTCCTTTCAACTGAATTTGGTGTCACTCCTTACGTCAGTTCAGAAACAGGCTTTCCCTACTATCATGACAATTGGCCACCTTATGTCGGTTGTCTCAAAGCTGTGGAGGATTGCCTTCTTTTTATCGGGATAATTGATAAACGATATGGGACCCCATTCGACGAATGGGGTCCATATCCTCAATATGTCGGCTTATCGCCCACCGCCGCTGAGTTCTCACATGCCATGAGCTTAAAAAAGCGAATGATTGTATACGTGCGGGATGACGTCGTAGCAACGTATGACGTATATCGGACCAACGGCGGAACTTTGAGCCCTCTTAAACTACCAAAATCAATAGATGCGAGCATCTTTCCATTCTTCGAAATGGTCAAAAAATCGGATCCAGCTCCTTGGATCGAAAAGTTTCGAAGTGTAGTCGACATTAAGGACTCAATACGAAAGCGATTAATGCACGAAATTTTTCGGTCTCTAGTTACTCGCGAGACCGAACTACGTATTGAATCCGAAGATATAATCTCAAAATTTTCCTCTCTATCTCCAGAAATCCGAAAAGAAATTGCCAAATCAGTCGATAGCAAACTCACCGATGAGTTGGAGGATGTGCAGGCTAAAATCACAAAGATTGAGGAAAAGAAGCTAGAACTCGGGATACTTCAGAACTCCAGCAACGAACTCGAAAAGTCATTAGAAGCATTAGAGGGCAGAATGGCAAAACTCACAGAAGAAAAGTTAAAAGGGGAAATGCGAGCCCTCCAAACATTCCTCTACATTAACCTTAACAACTTAAATCAAAATTTCGTAGCTGGGCCACAAGTACTCCCTCATATCACTGATCAACAGCTTGCACTAACAGGATTTGCCTTTACTGGATACAGCCAAGGACAACCAAGACTCGACAAGGTCACTTACCAAAAAGTTCCAAGGCGTGCCGAGAACGGCGCGTGGCGCGGTTGTCCCGCAGTACTCCAGTTTTTCGGCTCAGGCTTCGCTCCCACGTGTATTATTGAAACCGAGGACGGCGGGAGAATGAACTTCGTGAATAAATGGTCCGGCCACTATCTAGAAATTTGTGTAAATGATGGCTTTTTTGCACCATTTGACTATTTGAACAAAAAATTTCGCGTGGTCAATTCATGGATTTACAAGTTCTCAGACTGGGTCGATTTTTCTTGGGACTACGACATCGAACAAGAAAAGAACCACATAAGAAGCCTTCACAACCAAGCCCTTAAAAAAATAAAAAGCGACCCTAAAGCGGCGTATTCTATGCTCTCCTCGATTTTGAGGATGATCAAAATTATTGACGTCGCCGACTCATTTGAAGTTTCAAAAATCGAATCATCTAAAAGCGAAGCGCAAGCCGTAATTCAAAAACTCTAGAAAATGAGACCTAGTTAACCATCCACTTGGCATTACCCGGAATCTACTAGCGTGAACTTGGCGAAACGTCCCCCACCGAAGCCTCTTCGCACCTCCGAAACATAATAAAAAATACTCGTTCTTCAGCAGTCCTCCGGGTTCTTGCGCAATCCGTGCACTCATTCTAATTTCCTTATAATTTATGATCCGTGTAAATATCTGGTTACCGAATTTGACCAATGTAGGTCACTCCTCAGCTCAGATAGGCTGTGACGGCGAAGCATATTCTGAGTATGTTTCGTGGTGGCCCGGGTCCGAAAACATCTTGAAACCAAATCCAGGACGGTGTTCATCTGAAGAAATTGATAGGGAGTCTGAAAAATCCCTGCAGCACAAATACTTCGAGTTCTCGGGATTGAGAGAGGAAGATTCTGCTCTATGGTGGAGATCATTTTCTGCTAGCGATCGAGCAAATTATTCCCTTGCTCAATACAATTGCTCATGGGCGGTCATTAGCGCCCTGAAGGCGGGCGGATCAGACAATCTATTTCCATGGCATCGGCTTTTTGAGCGATACAACTTAAAAGTTCTCAATGTCGATTATGAACAGACGTTCTGGAATTACATTAAGCATGCGTTTCAATTGAAAAATGACGGACATTCTTGGGATTATGTGGTAACCCGGCCCCTCGTGGATTTTTTGGACGCGCTGCATCCGGCGTGGTCGCCCAGAGACGTTTTGATGTACTGCGACTTCTTAGATGCGGGAATAAAGAGAAGCAATCTTGGTCCAATTCACAAAAAGTGGTCGCGGTTGAATCTTTGAAATCACGTCTTTAGAACGTCTCATCTTTCGCTGCACCTTAACTTACTCACCCCCACGTTCAAAATCTCTCCCTCTTGTAATGCACCTCTGAACTCACTCCCGCCCGACCGAATGCCTCCCGAGCATCCACCCGTCATCTACGTCTTCGCCGGTTCAAACGGAGCCGGCAAAAGCACCTTCGCGCGGGCCTTTCTCACCTGGTTTCGACTCACCGCCCCGCTTCCTCAACGCGGATGAAATCGCCCGGGGCCTTTCCCCTTTGTCGCCGGAGTCGGTGGCTTTGAGAGCAGGCAAACTCCTTCTCTCCGAGATCCGGGACTGCCTCCGGGAACGGCGCACCTTCGCCTTGGAAAGCACCCTCAACGGCCACGCCCAGGTGGCGATCCTGGAACAGGCCAAGGCGGGCGGCTACCGCATCGAGATTTATTACCTCTGGCTTCCCTCCCCTGCCGTGGCGATCAGGCGCATCGCGCAAAGGGTGAAAAAAGGAGGGCATCATATTCCTTCGGACTCGGTAAGGAGGCGTTACCAGCGGAGCCTGCGGAACTTTGTCGCAATCTTCGCCCCGCTCGCGGATGTGTGGCACGTCTGGTTCAATGAAAACCGACCGGCCATACTGACGATTTCTTCAGAGCGTGCTAACCTCACTCACTTGGAAGCCTTTCTCACTGCCGTGAAAGCGAAAGCCGAAAAAGCCTCGAAGCTCGCCCCCTCCGAACTCACGGCGGCCGAAGCGCGTGGCTACGCCGCCGCCAAAGCCATGAGCAAGGCCCTCCGCGCCGAGCACAAGCGTTGGAACATGCCCTTCGTCAGTTGGAAGGATGGCAAGATCGTCATGATCAAGCCCTGAAGCCCCTCTTAAGGCAGGGCCCCTTATCCCTAACGGCCAAGCTTCAGAATCGGACCACTCATCGGCCAACCCGCCGCCTGTCGATCACTCCTCCACCCTCACCTGCATCCCCGGCGGCAATCCCTTTCCGGTCCACCCCACGGCCCGGGTGCCTGCCGGATCTCCACCTGTCCCCCGTGATACTTTCTCCGGGCTGAGCATCAGCTTTTCCCGGGTCACCTGGTACAAGGCCTCGTAACGTTCCGCGAAATCCTTCTCATCCGCGGCGAGCTGCGCCGCTTTGATCGCGTCCGCCGTCACCGCCGCCACTCCCGCGTCACCCAGTTGGTCCCGAGCGGCATGGACCGCCCGGATCGTTCGGGCTTTCGCTTCCTCCACGCGCTCTTTTTTGGTCCGCACGCTCTTCTCGCTCGCTTCCTCTACCGTCACGCCCTCCTTCAGCTCCCCCCGGCTGGCCGCCAGCTTGAGCAACTCCGGATCCTCCTTGAAGGAAACCGTCCACTTCCCCGGCGCGCAGACGCGGATGTGATGTTTCCCCCCCACCTTGACTTTCATCTCCCCGGTCAAGGGACGGTAGCCGGAACAGGCAATCAGCTTCCCGGTGGCGTCATCGTACACCATGATATAAATTTCGGTGATCTTCTCCACCTTTCCCTTCCGGTAGCGGGTGCCTCCCATCTCCGACTTCCAGACGAGCGTGTAGGGTGTCCGGGCGAAATAGGGATCCGAAGGGACATTCCAATCGCTGCTGCTCTCCACCAGATGAAGGTCATCCACCGTCGTCTGCCCCGAAACCGTGGCCCAGGGCATCAACATCACCGCGGCCAGGTAACCGTGACATTTGATTCGGGTAAATTGATATTCCATATCTCTTTCTCTCAAAATTCCCCGCCGACTGCAACCGGACAAGGCCCTGGAAAGGCCACGCGATCGCGTAATGCTCCGTTTCAACCTCCGCACCGCTTGATGCCCCGTCCCTTGCGACTATCAGTATTGGCAGACAGCCACTTCGTTGAGAGCCACCCTCAAATCTGGTAGAACGAGGGATGCAAATTCCATCAGCCCCTCACCCCCTCATTCCCCACCGCCGGCCAATACCCGTTCCCTCCGAAAATCCCGTCAGTTTTGCCCCTTGGATTTTCATGTCTTCCAGTCGCCCCGCCCCCCTCCGGAACAAAACAAATCCCCAAAAACATGGCATTTGTTGGCATTTGCCCCTTCCTCCCGTCCCCGAGGCTCTCGCCGATTTCACCCAAGCCACTAAAAATAAAAACATTCCGTCGATCACCCCCGTTTCCCCTCGCCCTCCCAATCTTGGCCCAACCGACCAAAAACTTCAAAAACAGAGCTCGAGAGAGCTCCAAACGACAAAAATCGACAAATTTCTTCCCATTTTTGTCTCCAAAAGGCTCCAAATCGCCCCCGAAAACGGCCCAGCCACCCCGAAACCAGCTCCACCCCCGACGTCGCCTGGAACACGACCCTCCCTCCTCACACCATCCCTTCAGCAGCTCCTTCAGATGCTCCACATACTTTTCTGGACCACCTTCTTGGTATCCCGTCCGGCCGAGCTCCTTGCCCTTTGAATTGATGAGCAGGATCGTTGGAAACCCCTCCACCTGGTATTCCCCGGACAGCTTCTCGTTCTGCTCCTTCTCCTTCGCGGGCAGTTCCTTCTTCCTCGGGAAATCCAGCTCCAGCATCACCAGGTTCTTCTTCGCGTATTCCTGGAACTCCGGCTTATCAAAAACTTCCTTCTTCAGCTTGATGCACCAGCCACACCAATCCGACCCGGTGAAGTCCACGAGGATCTTCTTGTTCTCGTCCTTCGCGCGCTTCTTCGCCACGTCGATGTCAGTTTCCCATTTGAAGACATCCGCGGCGGCGACGGGATCCGCCTTGGGAGCGGAGGCGGCGGCGACGAATTTCTGATCCTCCTCGGTCAGCTTGGCCAAGGGGATCTTAAAGCTGGAGCCATTGGCACGGATGATAACGACCTGGTCTCCTTCTGTTTTAGAGTATTCCCCTTCCAAGGTTCTTCCGGAGCCGGCTTCTTTCCAAGTCCTCGCGTCGAGGGTGGACGGCAAGGTCAGGCAGAAAGCGGACAAGATGAGCAGGGCGCGGGATTTCATCGATCAAGGAGTTTCGGTTGTCAGGAGATTGCGGAAAACGCGGTGCCAAGTCAACGTCGCCGTTCAAGCGGGCATGGCAGATCACGACCCGGCAACAAGCCCTTCCATTCCGCCAGCGGTGGGGAACTCGGGGAAGTTTTTCCAGCTTGCCGACGCTTCCGATCCGCCCTGTTTTGGTCGGATGCACCTGCTGAAGCGCATCCCGGATCGCCGATCCGTCCTCTCCCTCACCCCCCTCTTCGCTGCCACCCTCTCCTTCACCACCTCGGCCACCGCCGATGAATCCCCCAAGCCCACTCCCGGCGGCCCCCTCGAATCCACCGCCAGCCGCGGTGTCACCGCTCGCGATCCCTCCACCATCGTCCGCGAGGGCGACACCTTCTGGGTCTTCTTCACCGGCCGCGGCATCAAATCCCTCCATTCCAAGGACCTCATCAAATGGGAACCCGGCCCCAGGGTCTTCGATAAGCCTCCCGCATGGATCGCCAACGAAGTCCCCAAAAACGACGGCGTCTATTGGGCACCCGATCTCCTCAAGGTCGGCGGCCGTTATTTCCTCTACTACTCCGTCTCCAGCTTCGGCGCCATGCACTCTGCCATCGGCCTCGCCACCAATCCTACCCTCGACCCGGAAGACCCGGCCTTCCTCTGGACCGATCGTGGTCCCATCGTCCAATCCCGTGAAGGAGGCGATTTCAACACCATCGATCCCGCCATCTTCGAGGATACCGACGGCAAGCTCTGGCTCTCCTTCGGCTCCCAGTGGAGCGGCCTCAAGCTAACAGAACTCGATCCCGCCACCGGCAAGCGCCTCAAGCCGGACGAACCCATGCACCCCATCGCGGCCGGCAAATCCATCGAGGCCGCCTGGATCCACAGGCGCGGCAAATTTTACTACCTCTTCCTCAACCGCGGCGATTGCTGCCAAGGCCCGAAGAGCACCTATCACATCAAGGTGGGCCGCAGCCAGGACATCAAGGGCCCCTACGAGGCCAAGGACGGCTCCCTCATGTTAGACGGCGGCGGCACGCTCGTCCTCGACGTCAAGAACGGCCCCCTCACCGGCCCCGGCCATGCCGGCATCATTGAAAAGGACGGCAAGCAATGGTTCAGTTGCCACTTCGAGGGCGACGACCGCATGGGCGGCAAGGCCACCCTCGGCATCATGCCCATCACCTGGACCGCAGACGGCTGGCCGGAGGTCACCCCGCCGGACCGCTGATCACTCGTCCGGGATCTCCGCTTCCACAAGCTTCCCGAGTAGCACCAGCGATTCCTGCCAGCCCAGGTAACACATCTCCGCCGGGATCATCGACGGGATCCCTTCCTGCGTCACTTTCAGCTCCGTTCCGCACAGCACCTCCTTCAAAGTCACGGTCGTCGTCATTTGCCCGGGCAGGTGCGGATCCTCGAACTTGTCGGTGTAAACCAGCTTGTCGTTCTCCACGATCTCTAGGTATTCCCCGCCGAAAAACATCTCTTTACCCGTCGAAAAATTCGTAAACGACATCCTGTAGCTCCCGCCCACTCTCGCATCCATGTGCTGGACTTTCCCGATGAATCCATTCGGCGGCAACCATTTCGCCATGGCGTCGGGATTCGTGAGGGCGCGGTAAACCCTGTCCACCGGTGCCTTCAGCACGCGGTGGAGATGGACGGCATTGGTGGATGGTGTGGTGGTGTCAGTACTCATGATCGTGGATGTTTGGTTTTCATCTTTATGACGAACGGCAATCCCGCTGTCAGGACATCAATCGTAAAAAAATGAATGCCTCATCATTTGCAGAGTTTCCAGCTTCCGAACTGCTCATGCCCCTCGTGGCTGCAAACGAGCGCGAACTCCGTGGCGAGCCAGCCCACTGGATCGACCCGCCGCTCATCGATGTCTTTTCTGCTGTAGAAAAGAGTCAGGTGCGGGCTGAAGTTCCGGGCTTCGCCGATCGGGCAGCGTTGCCTAGCCAGTTCACGGACCAGCAATTCGTGGAAATCCATCAAGCCCTGGTTCATGCTTCCATCACCGGCCAGACAGATCGCCCGGTTGCCCGGCTTGCTGAAGTTTTTCAGGCGGTCGAGGTAAACTTCAAACGGCCGGGCAACAATGGCCACAGCTTCGCAGGCCTTGGAGACAGATGCCCGCAAGCTCACCGGGACATCCGGATAAGCACCGAGGTAGTGAAGCGTGATGTGCCAGCGTTCAGAAGACATCAATCTGTCGCGCGGGGAATGGGAAGCCAGCACCTTGTTTCCGGTTTCGGAAAGATCCGGCAAGACTTCCCGCGGCGGAATCAAGGCGAGGAACAGCCTTTTGTCAGCAGGAGGCGAAGCGAACAGATCCTGTTGTTGTACATGCATGGGTCTTTTGCCAAGAGACGGGGCCGTTCGACTACTCAATTTCCCTTACTCTCCCCAGCCTGCTTCATGAGGCGGTTGGCGAGATCCTTCAGGTCGGGCACGGGGATCGCATAGCTTTCCGCGCGGTCGGCGCGGGCGATGTTCATGCCGACGCAGCGGCCATCCAGATCCAGCAGCGGTCCGCCTTGGAAGGCGCGGTTGCCGAGGATGTCATGCTGCATCACGCGGGGAAATCCGCTGCGGCGCGGGGAGAATTCACCGCTCATCTGGTCGTTGCGGTTTTCAACGCCGGTGAGTTCGCCATGGGTGATCAATTTGACGTCGGCGCTGGCTTCCTTGCCCTTGCGCTTGTAAGCGACCTTCACGCTGGTCCCCGCCTTCAGTTCCTTCAGGCAGGCAGAGACGTCCTCGATTTTTGAAACCTTCTTGCCACCGATGGAAATGATGACATCACCGGCCTGCAGGCCGGCGGCCTTCGCGCCGCCCTTTTCATTCACCGAGACGAGTTCCAGCGACTTGGAGTCCGGCTTGAAGCTGACCCCGAGCGCCGCGCCACCGGCAGCGGGAATTTCCCGCGTCTTCGCGCTGACAATGCCAGCCAGCAAGCGGCGGGTCGTCCGCGTGGTCGCGCCATTGGCCACCACCCAGGTTCCTTCCGAAACTTCCCCCGCGGGAGCAAAATTCACCGGCACTAGTCCGCTGGCCTCGACCTTGATCAGGGCCACGTCCCACTCCGCATCCGTGAGCAGGATCTTCGCGTCGCTGAATTTCGCCTGGTCCACCGTCACCGCCAGGTTGGTGCCTCCGGTGATCTCGCTGGCCTTCGTGAGAATATAACCGTCCGGCGAAATCACCACCCCGTAGACCAGTTCCTTGCGGCCATCCAGGATCACCGCGCTGGAAGTCTGGAGCACCTGACGTTGCGGCTCGAAGGCGGCAACGACTTGCGCGCCCGTCGTCCGGAAAGCGGAGTCCAGGTTCTGCTGCGCCGCCACCGGGAGCATCAGTGCGAGAACCACAGCTAACAGGAGCATGGATCTATCAGCGCTCACCGAGTTCAAAGGTAAAGGTTTTCGGTTTTCCATCCCGCTCGGTTTCGAGGGTGATTTCCTCACCGGCCGCCATTTCCTTCAGCAGGCCCTGCATTTGCTCGCGGGATTCCAGAGGCGCGCCGTTCATCTTGAGGAGGATGTCGCCCTCGTGGAGGCCAGCGTCCTGAGCCGGGGTCTTCTCACCCACCTTGGTCACGCGGAGGCCTCCACCGGAGCGGGCCTCGGTCGCCAGGCCGAGGAAGCCGGTGCCCTTTTCCGGTTTCTCCGCGTAGGGCCCCTCGCCGATGAACTCGCTCTTCAGCAGGCCGTCCCAGTTCGAGATGAACTCGGTCATCGGCACGTGCATGTTCACCTGGAGCTGTTGGCCGACGCGCGAATGGATGCCGACCAATTTTCCCGTTAGATCGAACAAGGGCCCGCCCGAGTCGCCGCCAATGAGAAGGCAGTCCGATTGGAAGGTGGAACCCGCGATGCGGACCAAGCGGCCGAGGCGCACCACCAGCCCGCGATCCTTGTCGAACCCGCCGGAGTGGCCGAGCGAATACACCCAGTCGCCAAGCCGCGTCGTGGCCTGCTTGTCATATTCCACGAAGGGATAGGTCCCCTTTTCCGTGATCTGGATCATCGCCGCGTCCTTGTCCGCTACCAGGCCGAGGGTCTTCGCCTCCAGCCGCCTGCCGTCCTCCATCACGACCGTGACCTTCTTCTTCACCGCGGTGGCCACGTGGGCGGCGGTGAGGATCAAGCCGTCTTCGGAGACAATCACGCCGCTGCCGGACCCTTCCTTGAACTCGATGCAGACAGTGGCCGCGCGGGCTTTCGGCAGCGTGGACTGGAGATTTTTCTGGATTGCCTCCAGGTCCTTGCGGTTCTCCGGGGCCTTCTTGTCATTGACGTAAAGGCGATCCTCCGCGGCGTGGCCGCAAAGGAGCAACAACGCCAGCATGGGAAAGATCCATAAAACCTTCATCGCTTTCTCTGGCGACATCCTACCGGCATCCTGCCTTTCCCGCAACTCATGCCTTCTCCTTCCGGCGAAATAGCCCGATCCACTCGCGCCCTTCCCTGCCGAGATAGGCCGCCG
>CAXTTX010000023.1:14613-24584 GCA_964247045.1 uncultured Verrucomicrobiales bacterium
GGAACCCAGCCACCGAGGCGCGAAAACCAAGGCGCGAAGCGGGTTTCCAGCTCCCCGATGCTGGTGTTGAAGGGCGGTCCCTTTCCTTCCTCACCCGGGTCATTCGGGGTCAGGAAAAAAACTCCTGCCAGCAGCCCGCCGGGCTCGATGCACCTCGCGACCGCCGCCGCATAGTCATCCCGCCGGGACGGATCGATCGCGCAAAAGCAGGTGTGTTCCCAGACCGCGGAGAACTTCCGCCCGTCCAGCCTTGCCGGGTCGAGAAAGTCTCCCAGTTCGTAGGATTCCTTGCCCGCGGCGGGGAATTCGCGGGCCCGCTTCATGGCGGTTGGCGAAAGATCCAGCCCCAGGATGGGAGCATCCAATGCCGCCGCGAGAACCCGCACGTCGTGGCCATAACCGCAGCCTGGCACAAGAACCGGTCCGGGTCCCCATTGCCCCGCCTCCAACTTGCCCAGCAGTTCCAGAAGTGGTGGTGCTGCCTTGCCTTTTTCCCAAGGCACGTCGTTCGCGAGATAGCGCTCTTCCCAATCGTTCATGGCGATAGCTTGGACGGCAACGCACGCCTTGCAAGCGGCGGTGGATCAAGCCCGGCGCAAATAATCCGGGACCTGGTCGCGCTGGGAGGCGGGCGGCACCGAGGCGCTGGCGAAGGAAATGACGGCACCCACACCGGCGGCATGGTTGCCACCGAGGCGGGGTTCGATTTCGAATTCCGGAAACCGGTAGCGGGCGCGCAGGCGCAACCAATGCGAGACCCCGAAGGCCAGCATGAACAACCCGGCACCTGCGGCGGCGGGAATCGCGAAAGGAGCGGCGAGATCACGCAGCCAGATCCAATGGCGGCTTTCCGCCTTCGCGGGAGCAAGCGGAGCATGCGTCGCGGCCGTGAATGCAGGCTCGTCGCTGGCGAGCGGCTTGCCGCTCAAGATGCGCTCCATCCAGTAAAGGCGGATGGACATCTGGACCAGGAACTTCTCGAACTGCTCCGAGGGATTCGTGCGCTCGAAAGCCTGCAGGACCGAGCTTTCCAGCGCGCGCCGTTGTTCGGCGGAGGAAATCGCGTCCGTGATCGAGGGACTCAGGTACACGATCGAACGCTGCGGGGCGCCGAGGTAGTAATAAACGATGGCCGCCGGACGCCCTTCCGAGAAGAAGCGCTCGATCGTTTCCTCTTTGCGGACCTCGCTCGGTACTTCCTGGTCGCCGCCGATCATGTAGACGAACAGGTCGATGCCCGAGTCGCTGGCGTGGTAGTTGAGGAAACCCAGGCGGTCGCGGTAATCCTTGGGACTGAGAAGGCCCTGCGGATCGACGAGGAAATTTTTCGGGCGTTCCGCGAAATAGGCGGGGAGGAACTTTTCAGGGATTTCCGGAGACACCTTCAAGTCGCCGGCGATTTCCTCCGGCTTCGGCTTTTCCACGTCCAGCGGGACGGCGGGTTCCGGTTTCACCTCGTCCGGTACCGGATCGTCGGTGAGCAGCATCGCCCCGGGGATCCATCCGGATTTCAACAGCTCTTCCTTTTCACCCGGTGTCCAGGTGGGCAGGGCAGGCTCCTCGAATGCCGCCCAAAGCGGGCTGGCAACAAGGAGCAGCGCGACGGCCGGAAGAATCCTCACCGTTTCACCTCCTGATTTTCCTTTTCCTCCTCAAGGCTGGCAGGGCGATGACCGGAGCGGATACGGCGGACGAGGTCCCCCATCCGGGCGGGACCGGCAATCTTGCGTTCGAAATGTTCCGGGTCGCGCCGGGCCTGGCGGCTGCGCTTGCAGAGGATGCTATCCAAGTGGGCCAGAGCGCGCACGATGCCGTCCGCGTAGCGCCCTTCGAGCCAATAGGCATGGGCACGGGAAAGGCACTCGAAGGTGTCCGCCTCGCCGAGAAAAGGGTCGAGCAGGTAGCCGAAAACGATGCCGGCCGCCTTCGATTCCGGGTCGATGGTGAGCAGGATGCCCGCCTCGTTCGGCTTTTCGACCGGCACATCCTCGAAAGCGGAGCGGTTCAAGAGCCAGAATCCAAATTGACGGATATTGGCCACCTCGCCGAGCGAGCCGGTGTAGATCGCCACGAAGACCTGCGGAAACCGGCGGGTGATCTTTTCCATCGCCACCTCGACTCGCTGGCGCTCCCCCTTGCGGAGAATTCCCGCACTATCGGTCAGCGAGCGGATGCGCACTTCCTCATGTCCGAAGGACAGATCCGCGTCGGCCAGCGTGAATCCGCAGTGGTGACAAGACGCCGCCGCCCGGTGGATTCGTTGCACACATCGCGGACATTTCATAAGGGGGAACGGGATTTCTTTACGGGAAACCTCGTAATTCGTCAAAACGAATCATCAGGAAATGGTGAATAATTACCCCGCAAGTTGGGATTTCAATCAGGGTGCAAAATTCCAGCATACTCGCGGCGGGGATTGCCCTACGATTCCAAACAGCCGGAAGAAACGGCTCATCCGCCATGAAGCCGCCTCCCCTGAACAGTCCGATCCCTTTTCCGCGCCCGAACTGGAACTTTTCCCTCAAGTGGCTGGTGCTCGTGCCTGTGGCCATCTTCCTCCTGGTGGGGATTTTTTCCTCCTACTACACGGTGAGTCCGGAGTCCGAGGCCGTGGTGCAGCGCTTCGGGAGATACATCCACACCGCGAAGCCCGGGCTGCACTTCAAGTTGCCGTACGGCATCGACAGCGCGACGATCGTACCGGTGCGACGGCAATTGAAACTGGAGTTCGGTTTCACCACGCCCAATGCGACCAATCCGGATCAGGCGAGCCAAGCACCGGAATTGGAACGGGACATGGTCACCGGGGATTTGAACGCGGCGGAGGTCCAGTGGATCGTCCAATACAGCATCTCCTCGCCGACGGACTATCTGTTCCACCTGCGTAACCCCGGGTCCACTTTGCGGGATCTTTCGGAAGCGGTGATGTGCGAGGTCATTGGCGACCGGACCGTGGATGAGGTGCTGACCATCGGGCGCACGGAAATTGAAACCGAGTCCTTGGTCAGACTGAGGAACCTGCTGGGAGAATTGCAAATGGGCGTGATGGTCGAGCAAATCCAACTCAAGGACGTTCACCCGCCGACGCTCGTGCAAAGATCCTTCGAAGAAGTGAACCGGGCCCAACAGGAGCGCGAGACGACGATCAACGAGGCCAACGGCGAATACAACCGCGTGATCCCGAAGGCCAAGGGCCTGGCCGACCAGCGCATCTCCGGCGCCGAGGGATTCGCCGTGCAGCGGATCAACGAGGCGCAGGGCGATGTCTCGCGGTTCAAGGAACTGCTGGTCCAGTATGACAAGGCCCCCGCCATCACCAAACAGCGGCTTTATCTGGAAACCATGAACGAGGTGCTCCCCAAGATGGGTCCGAAGATCATCATCGACGAGGACGCCAAACAGTTCCTTCCCCTTCTCAACCTCAAGTAACCGACACCCACCCCTATCATGAAATACGCGGTTATTCTTTTTGTCGCCATTGCCGGGCTCATCGTGATCTCCGGCAGCATTTACACGGTGGATCAAACCGAGCAGGTATTCATCACCGAGTTTGGAAAGCCTGTCGGGGAGCCGATCAACTCGGACCCCGCCAAAAACGAGGCGGGTTTGCATTTCAAAAAGCCATTCATCCAGACGGTGAACCGGATCGAAAAGCGCATCCTCGAGTGGGATGGTCCCGCCACCGAGATGCCCACCCGGGACAAGCTCTATATCACGGTGGACAACTTCGCCCGGTGGCGGATCTCCGATCCGAAAACCTATTACGAAAAACTGCGGGACGAGCGCAGCGCCTTGTCGAGGCTCGATGACATCATCGGCAGTGAAACACGCAACATCATCGCTTCCCACGATTTGATCGAGGTCATCCGGAGCGACAAGAACCGCAAGCCCGTTCGGGACGAGGCGCTGGTGGCGGGCAGTTCGAACCTCGGCTTGCTGCCTTCGATCCAATTCGGCAGGAAAACCCTGGACCAGCAAGTCCTCGTCGCCTCGCAGGCCAAGGTCAGGTCGTGGGGAATCGAACTGCTGGACGTGCAATTCAAGCGGATCAACTACAAGTCCGGGGTGATCGAAAAGATCTACGCGCGGATGGCCTCGGAACGACAACAGATCGCGGATCGTTTCCGTTCGGAAGGGGCGGGCGAGGCGGCGAAGATCCTGGGCCGCAAGGAGCGCGATTTGCTGGCCATCCAGTCGGAGGCCTACCGCAAGGAACAGGAGATCAAGGGCAAGGCGGACGCGGAGGCCACCGGCATCTATGCGGCCGCTTACAACTCCAGCCCGTCGGCGGCGGATTTCTATCAATTCGTGAAGACCCTGGAAACCTACCAGAAGACGCTGTCGAAGGATACGACCACGATCTTCACTTCGAACAGTGACTTGTTCCGTTTGTTCAAGCACATTGACCCCGCAAATAAACCTCCGGCAACGCCATGACAACGCCTCCCCCACCGATGCCCACTGCCCCTGCCCGCGGGTGGTGGTCCCGCAACTGGATCTGGTGCGTGCCGGTGATCGTCGTCACAGCCGCCATTTTCCTCGCCGGCTTTCTCTTCATGGTCATCTCCCTGGTGTTCGGGGCGATGAAATCCTCCGACCCTTACAAGGACTCGTTGGCGAAAGCCCAAGCTGATCCGAAGGTGCGGGAGGCTCTCGGCACTCCCGTGAAGGATGGATTCTTCTTCACGGGCAATATCAACATCAACAACGACTCGGGAAGAGCGGTGCTGGACATTCCTCTCGAGGGGCCGAAGGGAAAGGGCACGCTCCACGTGGAGGGGAACAAATCCGGCGGCGTGTGGACCTATCCGGTCCAGGAACTGAGGCGTTCCGGCAATGCCGGGAACATCCAGCTCGGCCCCTGAGGCGGATTTCACCCGCGCCCGCCCGGAGTTCAGGATGAAACGCGTTGTGCGAGCGCGTCGTAGGTGGCGTACTTGTAGAGATCACCCAGTGTCGGGTAGTTGAAGCAAGCGCGGTTGAAGAGTTCCGCGCCCGCTCCGGCAAGCATGGCGACCAGACCGATGTGGATCAGCTCCGTGGCCTGCTCGCCGATGACGTGGACGCCTACCAGGCGCATGTCATCCTTGCGGAAAAGCAGTTTCAGGAAACCGGTTTGGTCGCCGATGATTTCACCGCGCGGTAGATCCGCGTAGCGGGCACGTCCGGCGATAAATTCGACGCCTTGGCCGCGCAATGAGGCTTCCGTTTCGCCCGCCATGCTGGCCTCGGGAATCGTGTAGATGCCGGTTGGCAGAATGGTGGCGAGGTCGCTCTTGAAAGTGGATCCGAAGGCATGGGCAACGGCAACCCGGGCTTGCTCAATCCCCGTTGCCGCCAAGGCCGGCGGGCCTACAACATCCCCTGCCGCGTAAATGTCGGGTACACAACTCTGATAGTGGTGATCCACCGGCACCAGGCCCCGGTTGCCAGGCGTGATGCCAGCCGCTTCCATGTTGAGGTCCGCGGTATTGCTTTTGCGCCCGGCACACACCAGCACGCCGTCGCAGCGGATCTGGTTCCCGGAGGAGAGCGTGAGAATGACGTCGCGCGATTCGGAAACATCGCAACTGAGAACCCTCACCTTCCAGTGGAATTGGACCCCGTTGGTTGCCATGGCCTCTGCCAGCGCGGCCGAGATCTCCGGATCCAGAAAGGGCATCAGTGTTTCGCGGCCGTCCACCAGATGCACCTCGACGCCGAGGGCGGCGAATGTGCCCGCGTACTCACTGCCGATCACGCCGCCACCGATCACCACCAGTCTCCGGGGCATTTTCTGGAGTTGGAGAATCTCGTCCGAGTCATGGACGCGGTCGTCTTCGAATGCAAACTCCGGCGGGCGCAGCGGCGAGGAGCCGGTGGCGATGAGTATCTTCTCACCTCGCAGCAAGGTTTCCGTGCCGTCGCTTGCGACGACGCGGATCGTGTGGGAATCGACGAAACTGGCGCGGCCGGCGAAGCGGGTGACCTTCCTCAAGTCCAGCAGGGTTTCCGCGCGGACCCGTTCGGCCCTGCTCACATTGCGGGAGTGGCGCATGAAGTCGCCGATCGTTGCCTCGCGCTGGAGCGAAAGATCCACCCCGAAGAGCCGCCTCGATCTCCAGCCACTGAGCACCAGCGAAGTTTCGCGCAGAGTCTTGCTGGGCAAGGTTCCGGTGTTGATGCCCGCCCCGCCGAGCGTCCCGGACAGTTCCGCCAGCGCGGCACGTTTGCCGAGGAAGCCGGCGGCGGCCGCGCCGCTGGCACCGGCGGGACCTCCGCCGAGGACGATGAGATCGAATGTGTCAGACATGATTTTTGATCAGGTGGGGTTCAACGGTGCAGGGCTTTCAGCCCTCAATTTATCGCCGAATAGATACCCGGGCCTACGACCCGGGCTGGTATGATGACGGACCGTTGGTCCTTGCAGAGACTGTTAGCATCACCCTTCGGGATGGGTGGAATGAATTTCGTGTTTCCGCTGGAAGACTTGGCGAGCTGGGGCGGAATGAATTCCGCGCTCCGTCAGTCCATATGGCGGTCGAACCACATGTCGGTCCGTTCCTGGCGCGCATCGGTGCGGATGGCACGGCGCTCGTTGTAGTTCGAATACGCGTCATTGCGTTTGTTCATCCGTTGCTCGAATTCCTCGTTGCTCGCGCAGGAAGCGCAAAGGGCGGCAACGATCAAGAGGATGGCGGGGGTTTTGGAATTCATGGTTGGATTGTGCGGTTTTTTTTAACGCGGGCTGCTATTTGGAGGTCATGCCGGTGCCCTTGAAATCTCCGCCGAGGGCGAGGTGGAGATTCACCCGCTCGCGCAGGCGGGAAGCGCGGATCTGGGTGAGCTGCACCTTCGCGGCGAGATTCTCGCTCACGAGCCGCAGGATGACGAACATATCGGCCTGGCCTTGGTCCAATTGCAGGCGGCCGAGTTTCGCAGCGGAACCGCTTTGCTCGACCATGTCCGACAGGGATTCCTCACGCAGGCCCAAATAGTATTCATTCGCGAGCGCGTCTTCCACATCCTCGAAGGCGCGGAGAGCGGTGGAGGTATAAGCGTAGGCGGCGGCTTTTTGCTCCGCAGTTCGGATTTCCTCCACGGCCTTGAGCTCACCGCCAAAGAAGATCGGCTGTGTCACTCCGGCCGCGAGGCTCCAATTCACGGCGCTCAAGGTCCCCACCCCGTCGAGTTGGGCGGTGCCGATGCCATTGGTGGCACTGAGCGCGAAGCGCGGCAGACGGGCGGCGCGGGCTTCCGTCACGCGGTGAAAAGCGGCGGCAACGCGATACTCCGCGGCCATGATATCCGGGCGGCGTTCCAGGATCTGCGAGGGCATGCCGGCAGGCACGGCTTTTGGTTGGCCCGGAAAGGTTGTGCGCGTGGTGAGGTTCCCGGCGGGATAGTGGCTCGTGATCACCTCGATCGCCCGGATGGACTGCGCGCGCGCCGCCTCCGCCGTGTGGATGGTGTCCCGAGCGCCGGCGGTGCGGGACTTGATCTGTGACATCTCGAAATCACTGGCGTGGCCCTGTTCCTTGCGGATGCCGGTGAGATTCAAATAGTCATCATAAAGACCGAGCGTTTCCCGCGCGTTGGCCGCCTGTTGCGAGGCCTCGATGGTTGAGAAATAGGCACGCGCGACCGCGGCCGCGAGCGATTGCCGGGCAAACTGATAGTCCGCCTCCAGCGCGGCGCTCTCCGCCTCGGCAGCGGCCTTTTTCGAGCGCACGCGGCCCCAGACGTCCGCTTCCCATGAGGCGCCGATGCCAATGCCGGTGACCCAGCGTCCGGACGAATCGTCAGAGGTGCTGGTATCAGCGGAACCGCCGCTGTTATCCACGCCGGTTCCACCCAAGTCGGGCGGATCGATATTGAGCCCGCTGCGGTCGATGATCTCACGTTGCTGGCGCTCACCAAGGCCCTTGCCCGCGACTCGCGGATAGAGCGAGGCGGAAGCCACGCGCACGGCGGAGCGGGACGCCTCCACCTTGGCTGCGGCCACCGCGAGGTCCGGATTTCTGGCCACGGCATCCGCCACGAGGCGAGTCAGTTCCGGGTCATTGAAGGTGGTGATCCAGTTGGGCACCACCTCGCCGCTGCCATGGCGGCCGGACCATCCCAGGGGAATTCTCGAGCGGGCACCCGGGCTGAGGATGTCACCGCCCGCGGGGGGCATGGGGATTTTGCATGCCACCAGTGCGAGACACGCGACGAAACCGGTTAGAACGGGCTTTTTCATGGCGCGTGGCTGCTCAGTGGAGTTTGAAGACGAACCAGTCCATCTTGCTCGAGACCCGGTTGAGGATCTTCCGCATGATGTGCAACGCGGTTCCGTGCTTGGTGAAGATGGCTCCCTGGCCGCGGGCTCCGGCAGCGAGGAAAAGCTCCTTTTCCTTCGGTTCCACGAGCAAGCGCACGGCGATGCGCTCCTCCGGCACCGCGGTCGACGGATTGTTCGCGAGGTTGCCGTTGATCGGCATCTGCCCCTGTGCGGTCGCCCACAAGATGGAATCGACCTTGCATTTGATGATGCGGCCCGGGTGCGTTTTCAGAAAGATCTCCGTTTCGTCACCCGGCTCCACATAGCGCAATTCGTTCTGGCGGAAGAAGGCGACGATCCACTGGTCATTGTCCTCGATGAAACTCATCACGGGAGACATGGGCAATTGTGCGGCACGCACGCCCGGCCGCAGCGCGAGGTTTGCCACGCGACCGTCGGCGGGTGCCAAGTAGGTGGTCCCTTCCAGATCGTATTTCGCGGTGGCCAGATCCGCTTCACCCTTGGCGATCTTTGCCTTGGCAAGGGCGACCACGTCGAGCTCGCCCGTGGCGGTGCGCGCTCCCAGTTTTTCCTTCACACCGGATTCAACCGCTTCCGCGCCGGCGATCTGGCTTTCCAGGGTGGCGGCATCGGATTGCGCCTTCTCCAAGTCCGCGCCGCGTCCCGCGCCGGCACCGGCGAGTTGGGTGAATTGTTCCACACGCTTCTTTGCAAGTGCCAACTGGCTGACGAAGGCCGCCTTCTGCGCCTGGGCGTTGAGGAGCTCGAATTCCAAGCCCCTGCGGCTTGCTTCCGCCGTGACAAGGGAAACTTTCAATTCTCCAAGGGCTGCCTCGGCCTCCTTCACGGCAAGCTCGAAGGGCGCGGGATCGATCTTGAACAAGACGTCGCCTTTCTTGATGGGCCGGTTGGGTTCGATCGGAACCTCCGTCACCTGCCCGGTCACCCGTGGCACGATGGGCACGATGTAATTGATCGCCCGGACATCGGTCGTGGAGGGAGCAAAAATGTTGAGCAGCAGGATGATGGTGGCCAGTCCGATGATCGGGATGGTGACCACGATCACTTGGCTGACGATGGTCCAGGGCAGCCACTTGAACTTGATGAAGATCAACCAGACGAAAAACGAATAGATACCGAGGATCAGGATGTCCATTAGCCCTTCTTCCCTCCGGTTTTCAGGTTGGCTTCGAGTTCCGCCACGCGGGCGCGCAAGGTTTGCAACTCCACTTCCTCCTTGCTGGGATGGCCGTGGGATTCATCCACGTCGGTGCCGTAGGCGAGTTTATGGAGAACCGGTTTCGTGTAGGCCCACAACCAGGCCAATGGCCACAGGAGACCTCCGAAAACCAGGGACATGAGGCAAAGGCATTGGATGGCCTTCGCCTGCGGGTGCTTTTTCTTCTCCGCGATCTTTTCCGGCAGGATGTGGACGAGCCAGAAAACGGTGATGCCGACGAGGGGCACGATGCAAAGAACCACCCAGGACATGATGTCCGCGGCCTTGTCCAAGGCCTCGCCGTGGAGGAACGAGGCGCGGGCGTCTGCCGGAAAGAGAAACCCCAGGGCCGCCAAGATTCCTGCCAGCTTGGAAACCCCGCCGAGCGGGCGCGAAGGATGAGCATTCATGAGATGGAGGGAGCTAACCCTCTGTTAGTCCTGAACAAGGAACACGGGGATTGCAAGTTTGAAATTGCAGATTGCAATC
>CAXTTX010000024.1:0-24344 GCA_964247045.1 uncultured Verrucomicrobiales bacterium
TCTGATTACCAGCCACCCGGGCGGCCACCATCGTCACGGCCTCCGCCATCACCGGGTTCACTTTCCCCGGCATGATCGAGGATCCCGGTTGCGTCGCGGGCAGCTTGATTTCGCCAATTCCGCAACGCGGGCCCGAGGAGAGCAGGCGGATGTCACTGGCGATCTTGTGCAGAGAAACGGCAATCGTCGCGAGCAGGCCATGGGCCTCCACGCAGGCGTCCTTGGCCGCTTGGGCCTCGAAATGGTTCTCCGCCTCGCGGAAGGGAATCCGCGTCATCACCGCGATTCCGGCGATGGTCCTGCGGGCGAGTTGTGGATGGGCATTCAGTCCCGTCCCCACGGCCGTCCCGCCGAGGGGGAGTTCCAGCAACGCCTCCACCGCTTTCCGCGCGCGCTCAGCCGACAGTTCCGCCTGCCTCGCCCAGCCCCCGAATTCCTGCCCCAACCGCACCGGGGTCGCGTCCATCAGGTGCGTACGGCCAATCTTGAAAACGTCGTGAAACTCGGCGGCCTTCGCGGCAAGCGACTTTGCGAGTTCTTCCAAGGCCGGGGTCAGTTGGTTCCGGATCGCGAGCGCGGCTGAAATGTGGATCGCAGCTGGAAACGTGTCGTTGGAGGACTGCCCGAGATTCACATGGTCGTTCGGATGTATTGGCACGGCATTACGCCTCCTCCCCGCGAGGTTCACGATCACCTCGTTGACGTTCATGTTCGTCGAGGTGCCGGACCCGGTCTGATAGATATCGACCGGGAAATGGTCATCCCATTTACCCGCGGCGATCTCATCCGCGACCTCCGCGATGATTGCCGCGCGCTCCGCGTCCAGCAGGCCCAAGTCGGCGTTGCTCAGGGCGGCGGCCTTCTTGATGAGGCCGTAGGCGTGGATCACTCCCGGCGGGAGACCTCGTCCGGATATCGGGAAATTCAGCACCGCACGCTGCGTGGACGCGCCGTAAAGCGCGTTCGCGGGCACTTCCATCTCGCCCATCGAATCCCGTTCGACGCGCGTTCCTTGCTCTGGGGTATTCATGGTTCTGATGCCTTGGGCAGTTTGAGATGATCGGCCTTCTTGAAAAACAAATCAAGGTCTCCGCCGCTGGAAACGAGAAGTTCCCTGAAGCGGGGCATCTGCTGGTAATAGAGATCCACGGAGACGATATGGCCATTGTTGAGTTTCTCCTCCAGCCATCCTTCCAGGCCATGGCCACCCCAGCGCCGTCGGAGTTCGCGGAACTGGGCCTGCAGGCCAACGAGCAGCGCGGCTTTTTCCCCGCGCATTTCCGCAGCGGGATGTCCGGAAGCATACAGATCCTTCAGCTTCGCCCGTGTGCGGTCGATCTCCTGATAGAACTGCCGCCGCCTCACCATCCGCTCCTGATAGTTCCGGAGATCCTTCTTCCGGCCGTGGTGGGCCAGCCAGCGTTGCACCCCTTCCTCCGCCACAACGTTGGCCAGCGACTCGTTGAAAACCGTGTCCCCGCGATGGAATACCCGCCGGTGCGTCAGTTCGTGGAAGATCGTCTCCGCCAGATCGATGTCCGGATAGTTCACGAAGGTATTCAGCACGGGGTCATGGAACCAACCCAGCGTCGAATACGCATCGACACCTCCGACAAAAACATCATTCCCCTCGCGCCTGAGTTTTTCCGCGAGATCCGCAGTGTCCTTCTCGCGGAAATAACCCCGGTAACCCAGTTCACCGACCGTCGGATAATACCACTTTTTCGGCTCCAGCGAAAATTCAGGCGCCGCATACAGCACCCACACCACATGGGGGCGCCCGAGGTCCGCGTATTTGCCGTAGCTCTCATCGCCCGGCAGCGAGAGATGGTTGCTCGCGAAGTCCCGGATTTCCTCCACCGATCCGAGCTGCTTCCGCAACTGCGGAGTCGTGGCGGGATCCGCGATTACTTTTTTGTTAGATCTGCTCTTGCGCAAGATTTCCCACTGCCCTCCCGCCGCCTGGCCGTAGAAGCGGGCCGTCTCACAGGACGAAAGCATGAGAAGAATCCCGGAAGCGAGGACGGGCAAGACGGTGGCACGGGGCATGGGATCGGAACTGGGGAATCTTTGCCGCGAGACTCGTCGCGGAATCTCCGGATCACAAGCTGCCCGGTGGAAAAATACCCGCTCATTTCCACTTTCATCCTCCCGGCTTTTGCCCAAGGCTTGCTCCACATGAGCCAGATCGTTCTCTTATTCTCCGGACAAGGCGCCCAGAAGGTGGGCATGGGCAAGGATTGGGTGGAAAGCTCCACCACCGCTCGGGCCATGGCCGTCCAGGCCGACAAGGCGCTCGGTTTCGGCCTTTCCGACATCATGTTCGACGGCCCCGAGGAGGAATTGACGAAAACCTCGCGTTGCCAGCCCGCCCTCTACCTCCATGGCCTGATGGCGCTGGCGATGATCCGGGAGCGGCTCCCGAATTTCACGGCGGTGGCCGCGGCCGGGCTTTCGCTTGGGGAATTCACCGCCCACGCCGCAGCTGGCAGCTTTTCCTTTGAGGATGGCTTGCGCCTGGTCGCCCGCCGGGGACTTTTCATGGAGGAAGCCTGCCTCGCGACGGAGGGTTCCATGGCAGCGCTCATTGGCGCGGACGAAGCGAAAGTCCGTGAACTCGCCGCCGCTGCGGACGTGGACGTCGCCAATCTCAACGCCCCCGGCCAAATCGTGCTCTCCGGCACGGTCGCCGGTATCGATTCCGCCATTGCCCAGGCCAAGGAGTTCGGCATCCGCCGCGCCATCAAGCTGAACGTGGCAGGTGCCTACCACTCCCGCCTGATGCAAAGCGCTCAGGATAAGCTCGCGGTGGAACTCGCCGGGGTCGCCATCCAGTCCCCTTCCATTCCGGTGGTTTGTAATTACGGGGCCTCGCCGGTGGCCGACCCGGCTGAAATCCGGACCATGCTGGAAAAACAGGTCACCGGCTCGGTCCGCTGGACGGAATCCATCCAGGCGCTGGTCGCCATGGGCCACCGAACCTTCATTGAACTCGGCCCCGGCAAGGTCATCGCGGGGCTCGTTTCCAAGATCGAAAAGGAGGCAACCGTCCATTCCGTCGAGGATCTGGCCACCTTGGAGGCAGCTGTCGAGGCCCTTTCCTAAGGCCTGGAATGCCCCTGGAAAAAAATCACGGAAGGGTTAAAAAAGAGATTGCGCGTTCTGAAACCGGCCAATAGCGTCCGCGCACCCGAACGGGACATGGAGCGGTAGCTCAGTTGGTTAGAGCGCCAGCCTGTCACGTTGGAGGTCGCGGGTTCGAGTCCCGTCCGCTCCGCCATCCCGTTCGAATATTAACCCCGCCTGCAAAAGGCGGGGTTTTTCTTTCCATAGCCGCCTTGTTTCGCGGTCCATTATCCCGCACCTTTCCGCCATGCCCACCGTCGCCATCGTCGGACGCCCCAATGTGGGCAAGTCCGCTCTCTTCAACCGTCTTGCCGGGAGGAAGATCGCCATTGTCCACGATCAGCCTGGCGTCACCCGTGACCGGATTTCGGCACCCTCCGCCGCGACCCAGGTCGCCTGCACGCTCATCGATACCGGCGGTATCGGCGGCAACATCGACGATGGGTTCGACGAGCAAGTCACCATCGAGGCGGATATCGCGATGCAAACCGCGGATTTGATCCTCTTCGTGGTCGATGCCCACGACGGCCTCACCGCCGTGGATATGGCGCTCGCGCAAAAGCTCCGCAAGGCCAAGCCACCCGTTCTCCTCGTCATCAACAAGGTGGACGATGACAAACACGAGAATTCCCACTCGGATTTCACCCGTCTCGGCCTAGGCAACAGTGTTTTCGTTTCCGCCGAACACGGCCGGAATTTCGGAGTCCTCTGTGATGAGATTGACGCGGTTATTGCCCCGCTTGTCGCGGAAACCGAGGCGGAGGCCGAAGTCGCGGAAAAGATCGGCATCAAGCTCGCCATCGTCGGCAGGCCGAACGCGGGCAAATCCTCCCTGGTGAACGCCATCCTCAAGGATGAGCGCACGATTGTTTCCGGCATCGCGGGCACCACCCGTGACGCGGTGGATCTCCCCTACTCTTTCGAGGGCGAGAATTTCACCCTTATCGATACCGCCGGCCTCCGTCCCCGCGCCAAGCGTGACAATTCCGTGGAAGTCTTTTCCGCGATGCGCACCGAAAAGGCGGTCCGCCGCTCCGACCTCTGCGTGCTCGTCATCGATCTGTCCGAAGGTATCACCTCGATGGACCGCAAGATCGCGCAGCTCATCATGGAGGAGAAAAAGCCCTGCCTGATCGTCCTCAACAAATTCGACCTCTACAAGCCGGGCGAGGACCGCAAGCGCCGCATCGAGGAAGCCAGCGCCCACGTACGCAGCGAGTTGTTCTTCCTGCATTATGCGCCCTTTGTCATCTGTTCGGCGAAAACCGGCGGCTCGGTGGATTACGTGCTGAAGGAATCCCTGAAGATCCGCAAGGGCGCCCAGAAAATCCCGGGCACCGGCCAGTTGAACCGTATCCTCCAGGGCGCGTTCGAGAAGACCCCTCCGCCCATCGACGGCAAGCTCCGCAAGCGCCTCAAGCTTTATTACGCCACCGCCGCGGCCGACGAGAAATACAGCGTCATTCCGGTGCCGACCATCGTGCTCTTCGTCAATGACAAGCGATTGGCGGCGGCGAGCTACGAGGCCTATCTGGTCAATCAATACCGTGCCGCCCACCCGGCGCCCGGCATCCCAGTGATTCTATCCATCCGCTCGCGGTCCCGCCGCGAATGGGAGCCGCGTGCGAAGCCGCAGGGCCATTAGTTCAGACAATTTTTTGCGCCTGAGGCGTTATTTCGCCGGATAAAATACGGTATTCATCCGTCATACGCCCTATGCCACGCCTCCTGATCCCGCTGATCGTCCTGTCCACCGCCCTCATCGGCCATGCCGATATCCGTCCCTGGAAAACCGCGGACGGTGCCCGTACGGTTCTGGGGGAATTCGTCAAACGGGACGACAAGTCCGTGACCCTCAAGATCAACGGTGGCACGGAAACGACCGTTGATTTCACCAAGCTCCACCCGGACGAGAAGGCATGGGTGGATAAGAACCACCCACTGGGCGGGCCGGACGGGGGAAAACCACCGGCAAACGCCTTTTTCGACACGCTGACCTTCGACGACACCCGCGACACCGTGATGGCCAAGCTGAAGGCCAGCAAGATCGTGGCAATGGTTTCCGACGAGATTTTCGCCGGGCGCTCGGGCCTCAACGCCCTGTTCCGCACCCGCAGCAAGGTCGGCAAGCTGGATTGCTTCCTCTTTTTCGAATGGACGGAGGCCGGCAAGCTCCAGGAACTCTCGCTCCAGACGGACAAGGTCGCGGGCAGCGCCTATAAGAGCGACTTTGAACCAAGCTGGACGGCCTTGGTTGAACTGATCACCACGCTTTATGGCGAGCCCGTCCACGGCAGCCCGCTTCCCAAGATGGAGACGCTCAAGGACGGCTCCTTCATGCCTTCCCACCTCTGGAAGCTGAAGACAGGGGGCAGCATCCTGCTTGGAACCGGGCGGGAGGGTGACAAGTATCAGATGGTGGTCCGCTTCACGAAGGATAAGATCGAACCGGTGGCCGCGCCCTGAGCCGTCGGCGGTGACTCGGGTCTTGAAAACAGGACTTGAACGCCGAAACTCCGGCCATGGCCGAATCCGACCTGTTTTCCCAACAGCCCGCCACCGATCCCGGTGCCCGCGTCAGCGAACTGCGTGCCACGCTGGACCATCACAACCGGCTTTATTATAACAAGGCGGCTCCGGAAATCTCCGATGCGGAATACGACAAGCTTTTCCGGGAGCTTGAAACGCTCGAAGCCGCCTATCCGGAGTTCCATGATGCGAATTCCCCCACCCTTCGCGTTGGCGGCGCGCCCATCGAGGGTTTCCAACAGATCCGGCATGCGGTGCCAATGCTCAGCATCGACGACGTTTTCGAGCTTGGGTCCGAGGCAATGGAAAAAGCGGGCGCGGAGCGGCCGGAACAGGAACTCGTCGATTTCTATCAGCGCCTGAGGAAATCCCTGAAGCGCGATGACATCGCCGTGACGGTTGAGCCGAAAGTGGATGGAGTGGCCGTTTCCCTTCTCTATCGGGATGGCAAGCTCGCTTACGCGGCGACCCGTGGCGACGGCCAGACCGGGGATGATGTGACGCACAATGTGCGGACGATCCGCAGGATTCCCCTCGATCTATCAACCCGGTCCGGAGGCGCAGTGCCTTCGCTCCTCGAAGTCCGCGGGGAGATCTTCATGCCTAACGAAGCCTTCGCGGCTCTCAATGCGGAGCGCGATGAGGCCGGCTTGCCGACCTTCGCCAATCCCCGGAATTCCGCCGCTGGAACCCTCAAGCTGCTGGACCCCAAGATCGTCGCCAAACGTCCCCTCGCCTTTCTGGCCCACGGACTTGGCGCCTATGAAGGACCCGCATTGGAGACGGAGACGGATTTTCATCATCTGCTGGATTCGCTTGGAATCCCGCGCAACAAGCCCGTCCACATTGCCTGCGGCCTGGATGAAGTGCTCGACGCGGTGGCCGTGATCAACCGCGAACGCCACGATCTCGACTACGGCACCGATGGCGCGGTCATCAAGGTCCTCGCCCGAGCGGAGCGCGAGATCCTGGGCTTCACTTCCCGCGCGCCGCGTTGGGCCGCGGCCTACAAGTTTCTCCCTGAGCAAAAAGAGACCAAGGTGGAGCGCATCATCGTCCAGGTCGGCCGCACCGGCGTGCTCACTCCGGTGGCCGAACTCACTCCGGTATTGATCTCCGGGTCCACCGTGGCGCGTGCCACGCTTCACAACCAGGATGAGATCACCAAGAAGGACATCCGCCCCGGTGCGATCGTTCTGATCGAGAAGGCCGGTGAAATCATTCCGGCCGTCGTCAAGGTCCTCCGCCAAAATGAAGAAGCCCCGCCCTTCTCGCTCTATGACAGCGTGGGCGGCAAATGCCCGTCCTGCGACGGCCCCATTTCGCAGGAAGAAGGTTTCGTCGCGTGGCGCTGCACCAACTTCCAGTGCCCCGCGCAGGCGGTCACGCGCATCAAGCATTTCGCGGCGCGCAAAGCACTCGATCTTGAAGGCCTTGGCGAAATCGTCGCCGAAGCCCTCGTCCGCCACGGCCATTGCCACACCCCGCTGGATCTATTCGACCTGATAGAACCAACCTTGGCCAACCTGAACCTGGGTACCGAGGAAGCCCCGCGGCGTTTCGGCGAGAAGAACGCGGCAAAGGTTCTATCGGCATTGGAAGCGGCGCGCTCCATGCCTCTGAACCGCTGGCTTTTTGCCATGGGAATCCGGCAAGTTGGCGAATCCACCTCAAAAGAACTCTCGCGCCTACATCCGACACTCTTGAGTATTCCCGGGTCGTCTATCGTGAGAGATGTTCGCAAAATTGCATACCTGATCAGGAAGATGCGCGAAATTTCACCTCGCAACCGGGACAAGCCTCCGGCGAATGAGGACGAAAAAAAGAAGCGTCAGAATTACCATGACCGCTGGAAAAAGCAGCTTGGCCTGAGGGAAGCCAGGATCGCGGGGAACCAGGTTTCTCCCGATTTAGGTCCCGCCGGGTGTGGCAGCATTGTAGCTTACTTCAATTCCAAGGCAGGCCGGCAGGTGATCGCACGCCTCAAGGACCTGGGAATCGATCCCGTTTCGGACAACTACCTTCCGGAGCCTGCCAAGGCGGATCTCGGAAACCTGCCGCTCGCCGGAAAGACCTTCGTCATTACCGGCACGCTGAGCATCGACCGGGACACGATGAAGGCGCGTATCGAATCTCTCGGTGGCAAGGTCAGCGGCTCTGTTTCCAGCAAGACAAACTACCTCCTGGCGGGCGAAGGCGGTGGTTCAAAACAGGCCAACGCCATCAAGCTGGGAGTGCCCGTCCTCGACGAGGCAGCGTTTCTCTCCCTCATCGGCGAGAAAGCGTGAGCAGGTGACTATTGCACGCCTGATTTTGCCCCGCCGTGCGATTTGCACCCGGGGTGTGGCTGATCCTGTCGGCAGCCCTTGGTACCAAGCCAATTATAAACGCCTTGGAGGCGGAACGGCTTCTGCAAGATGAGGTGCAAACCTGCCCTTTCCATGTCCAGTCCCCCATCCAGCCATTCTTCTCAAGGCCCGTCCGCTCACGAAGACCTCACGATCGCCGAGCACCTCAAAAGCATGCTCGCTGGCGATGAACATCGCCCGAACGAACGTGGCTATCTGGACGATCATGGAAACATCACCTGGCTTGCTGACGGCCGGGTCCGGGAATTCGTCCGCGAATTCGGCGCACTTCATCCATCTGACTACGAGGCGCAACACGGGCGCTCTTGGCAGGAAGACCTTTTCTCCCGCGTGGAAACATCACAATCCATCCCATCATGAGCTATCCAAATCAGCCACCCACCATTGAGGAAGGCGTCAATGCCCTGCTTCTCAAAGCCAAACGGAACATCTGCGAGAAAGTGGATGGTATCGAGGAATGTTTCCGCGAAAAACCCGGACAAGCCGTCGTCGCTTGTTTGGCCGCCGGCTATGTCCTCCACCGCTTGCCCGTGCGTTCCCTGGTGGTGTCTCAAGCCCGGCTGATTGCCGCGCTCGCGCCACCCATGCTTCTCGCTTTCGGAGCCGCCAAGTTGTGCGAGTTCCTGCAAGGACAGGCTTGGAAACAGGCGGGTCATCCGGAGGAGGGACACTTGGTCGAAGTTCCGAATCTGGTCGAATAGAGTCCCGAGGTTATGAAATTCCACGCCCGGCACAGCACGACCGTTCATCGGGTCACGGTGCCCGGACTGAGGATGTATTACCATCCCGCTGTTCAGGCGGAGCCTGCCGCGGAAACACGCCGCAAGGTCAAGCGATCGCTGTATGTGTATGGTTGGGTCGGACTTGCGCTTTTCGCGGGAACCTGCCTGACGGTGGCGATCGCGACGGTGCCTTGGCTGGACGTTGGTGCGCACGGCTTCGACAAGTGGGATGCTGTTCTCGGGATCGGGATCGCCGCAACAAAGGCATCCCTGGTCGCAGCCATCTTCATGCACCTGAACCACGAGCGGAAGTTGGTCTACGCGATCATCGCCTTCGGCCTGTTCAACGCCGGCGGCTTTTTCATCGGTACCTTCTGGCATTTCGCAAATATGACCAGCGACCGATACTTCTACCGGCCCTCCGAACATCCTACCGGCCTCCAAGACCCTGCTCCGAATTACGCGGGCTGGTAGATCAGGCATCTCATCTGTTTCAGGAAAAGTCCCATGCTCCTAACATGAGTGCGAATTGCATCATGCGAAACAGGCGGGCGCGCAACCTGTCTTGATTGTCAGCTAGTCCCGTGGCCAAGAAGGTGGCACAGCCCCTGCGAGAGCCATGATTTATGAAACCTTCCGAAATCCCCCAGGTGCTGGTCACCAGCGACCACCGCGAGCTCTTTGCCTACCTCGTCCATCCGGACGGCATCGCGGAGACGATCGAACATGTCGATTTCCAAGCCGACAGTCCAACCAGCGTCCCGCTTCTGGATTGGTGTGCCGGATCCAGTTGCTACGAGTCCCTGGCCCGTATGATCGACGGTTTTCTGGACCGTTACCAGCCAGCCAGTTGGGGGCTCGCCTGCCCCCGAGGGCTTGGCGAGGGAATCGAGGAACACCTTGCCCCTGAGCATCGCGCCAAGCTCTCCAAGCAGCGCTGCATCGATGTCAGCGGACTGACCGTCTCAAACGTGACGGCTGCCTTTGGTGGCGACGAGGATCCACCCTGCGCGGAGATTTCCCACCAACCCGCAGCCGCGGAGGTCAACTGAAGGACGCGTTGCGGCGTTCCACGCTGGGAAGAGCTTCCACAGCCGCCTCGAGCCGCCAACGTTCGAGGTCATCCTGCTGACGGATTGCCTCCAGCTCGAGGTCGGCGAAATCCACATGACTCCATTCCGGAAACAAACCTCCGATCTCATGAAGGGTCAGCCACAGGAGCCGCTTCCCTTGGATTCCCACCGATAGCAATTCCAAAGCCTCGAACATTCCAAGTTCTCCGGGTTCAAATCCTTCCCACATCAGCTTCATCAGTCCGAAGCGGGCGGTGATATTGCCGGCGGCCTTCAATAACAAGCTGGGGCTCATTCCAGCGGTGCGGAGAAGGTCTTCCAAGAGCGCGCGGTCGTGCTCCACTTTTGATTTCAGATCCTTGAAGAACTCTTCCGCTTCGGGCGAATCGCAGTTTCCGATGATGTGGTCGATCATCAATACGGCACCGGAGGAGCCTGCCAAATGATCGTTGAGATAGCGTTCGAGCGTTTCCATGGTGGTTTTCCAGTGATGGCCTATCGGCCGGTTTTGCTGTTGGGATCGAGAACGTGCTTGCTCTCGGGAGAGCCTTCCTGCCGCAAGAAAATCGTGAGCGTCACGATGGCAAGAACGGCTAGAAACTCGCTTTGCCAATTTTGGAACGATTGGAACCAGAATTCACTACCCGCCAATAGCTCTCCCGCGCTCTCCGCTGGCAAGCCGTGGTCAGCCCGCGCTTCATTTGCCACGATCAGCGCACCCGATGCATGAATGAAAAATGAGATGCCAAAGAACAGGAGCAAAGCCAGCGACAGCGAGTTCCGGTAGAGAAACCCCGGCCTCTCTGCGGCCAGTACCGATTCATCCCCGGAATCGTCAGGATCCTTGGATTCAGCCGACCCCTTCTGATAGAGAAAGCTCGTCAGAAACACGTAGGCGGCCATTTGGAGAAACTCGCTTTCCCAATTCTCCCCCGTCGCCTGCCAGAAGTGCCCGCCGGATAGGTAGGAAGTCAAAGTCACCTCGCCACGATGGTGCATGCCACGTTCCTCATTGTATTCCTTCCAGCCGAACACGGCCTGTGCTGCCCAAGACCCCAGGAAAAGAACGGCCAGGACAACCGACAACCCGTTGTTCCGGAAAAAACGCTTCATACCGCCTCCTTCCGGGAATGGGCACCGAACAAGCGCGCGGCAAGTTCTTCCAGGCGGGACTGGTCGAGAAGCAAGCCGGTGGTCGAATGAATTTTCATGGTTGGAAGTTTCTTTAGCCCTGTAGCAGCGACTGGGCCCCATCAACATAGATCTCGGTGCCACTCACGTGGCTGGAGGCATCGGATGCGAGGAAACAGATCACCTCGGCAACGTTCCGGGCGATCCCCGGCTTGCCGTCGTTGAGGGGCACATCGCCTTCCGGAAACTCCACCGGAAGGTGAAGGTTTTCCGTGCCGCGTCGTTCCGTCGAGTCGTCGATGTTCGTTTCAATCGCTCCGGGACAAACCGTATTCACCCGGATGTGGTCGCCCGCGAGCTCCAGGGCGATCATGCGCGCGAACGCCACCTGACCCGCTTTCGAGGTCGCATAGGCAGTGGCACCGGAATTGCTGAAGATCCGATTCCCATTGATCGAAGAAACCACGATGACCGAACCTCCGTTTTTCCGGAGCAACGGGAGCGCGAGCTTCACGGTGAGAAACGTTCCCGTGAGGTTGATTCCCAGCGTTTCTTCCCATTCGGAAAGTCGGAGTTTCTCCAAGGGTGCCCAGACGCCGTTGATTCCGGCATTGGCCACCACCGTATCCAATGAACCCCATGCGGAGGCGACCTCATCATAGGCGGCGGACAGTTGGTCCAGGTCGGAAACATCTGCCGCCAGCATCAGGTTACCGGCTCTCTCTCCTCCGATTTCCCGAAAAACTTCGGCCAGTTCATTACGATTCCTCCCGACCAACGCGACCTTCGCGCCTGCCTTGGCAAGCGCGACCGCGGTGGCCCGGCCAATTCCCGAGCCCGCGCCGGTTACCAATGTCTTCTTGTCTTTCATGGTGGTTTCCCTATTTCATTCTTCCCACTTGTCTCTCCACTTGGCAGTGCCATCCGGTGTCACCAAGCGCAGCCGGACTGTGCTCAACTCTCTTCGGGGAGGCTCGTCGGCGTCCGACGTGAAGATCACATATTTGTAACCGATCGCCGTGCCCGCGCCTTCCTCGAAAGTGAGTTCGCCAAACCAAGTGTTGGAATTCACGCATTCCAGCTCAATCGCTTTCGAAAGATCCCAATTGCCGAGCTCCTTACAATCGCCGATGACGGCCAGACGGTCACCCGGACGAGTGGGTGCCCCATTGACCTGGATGCGAATAATGGTCTTCGCACGCAGCGGCTTGCCGCGCTTCGCGAGAACCCTGAAATCATTTTCACCCAAGGTGACAGTGGCTGCGCCATCCTTCAACGTCACCATCTGCCCGGTCGCGATGCAGGTATAATCTCCATCCGGCATCTCCAGATCCTCGACCGTCAGTTCCCGTTCCGGCCCCTTGTTGAGAAACACGAGACAGCGGGAATCCCGGTAACGACGGAGGAAGACATAGGTATCCTCGTCCACCCATTTCGACCACTGGCCGCCCCATTGTATCGCTGAGTTCTTTTTCCGCTCCCGTGCGAGAATGCCGACGAGGCGAGTCGCCTCGGTTTCTACCCAGCTTTCCATCATCGGACGGTTGTAGGGATCATTTCCGCCGTTGAAATCATCATGGAGGTATTGCTCGCAGCCGTAATAAAGGCATGGCACCCCGCGGCTCGTCAGGAGAAGCACCAGCCCGAGATCCATCGTCCGGTCGGATACCCCCAGTGACTGCAGACGGGGCATGTCGTGATTTTCCAAAAAGGTTACCAGTTCCGTCGCGCCAGAGTATTTGCAATCCAGATCCAGCAGGTTTTTCACCGCATGGAATCCGCTTTCGTCCTGTCCGCTGAGGCAGCTCCGCACCGCCAGGCAATAGCCGAAATCCAGCAGGCTCATGCCGGCCTTGTTGGCGAACGCCACCGAGTCCTCCTTGTCCGGGTGATTGTAGATCCATTCGCCGAACTTGAAAACATTCGGATTCGCCACGCTCATGTCGAAATTGAACTCCTGCCAAAACCAAATCGGCATGTGCTTCACCGTGTCGATACGCAGTGCATCCACTCCCTTCGCGATCCAGAGCTTGATGGCCTCCTTGATGTAATTCCGGTAAAGGATATTGTTCTCGTTGAAGGTGGCGAGGCCCGCGAGCTCGCAGTTCTGGACCTGCCATTCGTCGCTCCAGTCCAGAGTCTCACCGTAGTGGTGATACCAATGGTCCTTGTCGTCATCGAAGTCGGCAACCAGCTTGCCGTCGTCATACAGCTTCCCCTTTCCCGCCTGGGTCTGCGGGGAGCTGTGGTTGCAGACGATATCGAGGACGAACTTCATGTGCTTCGAGTGCATTTCCCCCAGCAACTTGTCGAAGATCGTGTCATCCCGCTGGAAGAGCCGCTTCTCGGATGGCTCGTTGACCCACCGCGCATTGATCCGTTTGAAGTCGCTGGTCCAGTAGCCATGGATCGGAGCCTGTGGCTGGTCGCCGAGAGACATGGATTCGACTTGTTCGAAAAGTGGCGTCGTCCACACCGCGGACACCCCGAACGACCGGAGATAGGGAAGCTTTTCCAGCAGCCCCTGTAAATCTCCGCCCCAATATTTGCCCCAGTCCTGGTGAGTGCCGTCGAACATTTCGTCGTCTTCACGATCCTTGTCGGGGTTGCCAACGGCAAACCGGTCGAGAACTAGAAAGTAGATGGTTTCGGAGCGAAACTCGACGTCAGACCCGGCGATGATGCCAAGATCAAGATCCTCATTGGATTCAGACATGGTAGGGTAAGGGAGGACGGTTCGGAGTCTGATTGTCGGGACAGCTCGCGCATGCCATCGCATGAATGATGCCAGTGCGAAACCCACCGGCATCGTTGATAGATCAAGGATATCCGCAAAACCTCGAGTGCACGGCCGTGCAACTTGCAAACAGCGGTTTCAGCACATTGCGATTTGCCATTCATCGACAAGTCCAGCCTGGCGGACGGTCGCTTTGTGCGGATCGCACGGCAAAGCGTGCAGAAAAGCTGGCCTCCTTTGAAGCATCAACTCCCTCTAATTCCGCCAAGTCGCTCTGCGTAAACACAATCCGGAGAACAACCGGTTCAGGCACCCGAAATGCAAATCAGTTTTGAACTCCCTGATATTTCCAAAACACCTACCTCTAACACCATCATGAAAGAACAAACCGCCCTCATCACCGGATGCACCAGCGGCATCGGCCTCTATTTGGCGCGGGAGTTTGCCAGAAACGGCCACGACCTGATCCTAGTGGCTCCCCTGAAGGAAGAACTCCAAGTCATCGCATCGGAACTCCAGGGAGCGTATGGCACGCGATCTCACATGATCGCGAGCGATCTCGAAAGACGGGATGCCTCGCTTGAGATTTTTGAAACCCTCGAACGCAAGGGCATTCATGTGGACATCCTCGTCAACAATGCCGGCCAAGGCTTCCGCGGAAAATTTGCCGAGCTGCCCGCCGGGAACGACGAAGCCATGGTAAATCTCAACGTCCAAGCCGTTCTACGCCTTACCAAGCATTTCCTCCCGCCTATGATTTCCCAAGGTCAGGGACGCATCCTCAACACAGCTTCCGTCGCTGGCTTCGAGCCGGGGCCGATGTTAGCTGTCTATCACGCCACCAAGGCATTCGTCCTTTCTTGGACCGAAGCACTTGCCGTGGAGTTGGAAGATACCGGCGTGACTGTTACCGCACTCTGCCCCGGTGCCACCGATACCGACTTCTTCCCGAAGGCGGGTATGGTCGACGCCGTCGCATTCCAAAAAGGAAACCTCATGGCACCACAAGACGTCGCGAAGGCAGCCTATCAGGGACTCATGAGAGGAACCCTTCTGGTGGTGCCTGGCGCATCCAACAAGATCCTCGTCGCCGCCCGCCGTGTTCACTCCGGGGAAATGCAGGCCAAGCTCAATTCCAAGCAATACGAGCAGGTGCCGGCCGACAAGCGCACCCGCAAGCGGGGCGACGTCGCGAACAAGGCCCACCACTAGCCCCTGCCATGGGGACAGAATTCCTACCCTGTTCCAAACCGGGACGTCGGCGTGATGCATTCGTTTCAAACACCAGATGAAGGCCGCACCAAGCCTTTTGAACGCGCCCCGGGAACCTATTAACGAAAGCCCATTTGAAATGCATAGCCCCGCGTGCCACATTGGAGATCGTACGGCCTGTCGGCGGACAAGGCTCCGTAGTATGACCAGATGGCCGGCCATAACTCTTACCGGAAGAGCACAACTCAAATCAACAACCGAACGAAAACCACCATGAGCGATTCACAATCCTGCATCCAGGCCTGCAACAAACTTCTTCGCGGCGAACTTTCCGCGATCGAAACGTATCAACAGGCGCTGGAGAAATTCTCGGGAGCTCCCGAAGAACCTCTGCTGAGCAAAATCCTGGACGACCATCAGAAGAATGCCGACGCCCTGCGTGATCACCTCTCCGAAATGGGCGGAGTTCCGGACAACGATTCCGGCGCTTGGGGCATCTTTGCGAAGGCTGTGGAAGGAGCGGCCAAACTTCTCGGAGAGTCCACCGCGCTCGCCGCTCTCAAGGAGGGCGAGGAGCACGGCATCTACGAATATGAAGATGCCCTCAGCAGCAAGGACGTCATGGACGAAATGAAGACAACCATACGCGGCACGCTCCTGCCGCGCCTGCAGAAGCACATCACCACCTTGGAAGGTCTGCCCGCCTGAGCGCGGCTTGCCTCATGATCGATTCAGGCGTCAAGCATCTCCCTCAGCAACTTCAGGGAGATGCTCTGGCGCTTGATCTTTTTCCATTCTTCCGGAGTTTCCGGCGCTTCGTAGATCGTGAAACCCCGGGCCTCCAGATCCGGGAGTTGCGACCAATTCAGGGGCATGGAAACCGTGGCTCCCGGCCGTGCGCGCAGGCCCCACGGTGCCACACACGTCGCGCCCCGTCCGTTGCGCAGCCAATCGATGTAAATCTTCCCCGTCCGCTTCGCCTTTGAGGCGGTGATCGTAAAACGCCGCGGGTTATGTGCGGCCACACCCGCGGCCACCGCTTTGGCAAATGGCTTCAGATCTTCCCAAGCGTGGTTCCTCTTCAAGTAAAGCATCACATGCAGCCCCTTCCCTCCTGACGTTTTCACCTGGGTTTGCAGTCCCTTCCCCGCAAGGAAATCCCGCAGCAGGAACGCCGCACCGAGAACCTCCTTCCATGGAACTCTTTCATCCGGATCCAGATCCCAGATCAGCGAATCGGGCTTGTCCACGTCGTCCAACCGTGCACCCCACGGATGCAGTTCCAGCGTCCCGAACTGTGCCAGCGCCACCAGCCCACCGGCGCTCTTGATCGAGATCACTTTTGTCCCGTCTTCCAAATCGGTTTGATCCACATGTTCCGGCACATGATTGGGGAACGACTTTTGAAAAAACAAATCGCCGGTGATCCCCTCCGGCGCGCGCAGGATCGCCAGGGGCCGCTTCGTAACGAATGGAAGCATCAGTTCCGCCACCCGCTCGTAGTACATTGCCACCTCCATTTTACTCACTCCGTCAGCCGGATAGACCATGCGGTCCGGATGGCTGATCGTGATCCCCGCCACTTTCGCCGACTTCACATCCTTCGCCGCCTTCTGCACCCCATCCAGATGCACCTCCGCGGGAGGCTTGTCCTCTCTCAGTGCGACAAAACTCCCCTGCCGGATGGAGCCGTCCCGGGTGATCTCCGCGAACTCGATCTCCGCCACCAACTTCGGCGTGATCCATGAGACATTCTTCTCCGGAAAATCGAACGGTACCTTCCGCGTTTCCAATGGCTTCAAGGTCCCCAACAAACTGACCCGGTCCTTTTCCGAGAAGCCCGTCCCCACTTTGCCCCGTGGCACCAGTTTGCCATTCTCGAACGACCCCAGCACCAGCGACGAAAATGCGGGCAAGGAACTCTTCGGTGGTGTGTAGCCGCAGATCAGAAACTCCTGCCGCGCCCGGCATTTGGATTTCACCCAGTCCCGCCGCGAGTCCGGCACATAGCGCCCATTCGCGTTCTTGCTGATAATCCCCTCCAACCCGTTCTTGCAGGCCTGTTCGAACAGCGATTTCCCCTCCGCCGCCGGCCACACCTTCGACCGCCGCACCACCGCACCATCCTTACCAACCAGCTTCTCCAGACGTATCAGCCGTTCCGAGAGCGGGAGATCGCGGAGGTTGAATCCATCGAAATGCAACAAATCGAAGGCCACGAAAACAATCCCCTCTCCCGTGCTCCCCTGCAAAACCGCTTGCAGATCACCAAAGCGGGAGCGCCCTTTTTTGTCGAAAACCACCGCTTCCCCATCGAGGACGAAATCCTTCGGTGTGATCTTTTTCAAGGGAGCCACCAGGCTCTGAAATCGATCCGTCCAATCAAGTCCGCTGCGCGTGAACAATCGCAATGATTTCCCGCTCTTGACCGCGATCAGCCGATATCCGTCGAACTTGATCTCATGCACCCACTGGTTGCCGGGCGGCACCGCCGTCACCACCCGCGCGACCTCTGGCGGAACAAAGCCCGGATTTTCCTTCTCCGGCGTTACCGGAATGGATTCCTCCGGCTCCTCGTCGAGCTTCCTTAGAATCCAGTTCGGTTCCTCGCCCATCCGGAAAATCACATACGTTCCTTCCAGCCGATCCCCCTTCAGAACGAACTTCATCTTCCCCTTGGCGAAATCCTTCTTCCAGCTTTTGCCCACCGGCTCCCACTCCCCCTTGTCCCAGATGGCCACCGTCCCCGCACCATAGTTTCCCTTCGGGATTGTCCCTGCGAATTTCCCATACTCCAGCGGGTGATCCTCTACATGCACCGCCAGTCTCTTGGCGACAAAATCTTCCGGCACTCCCTTCGGCACGGCCCAGCTCACCAACACACCATCCATCTCCAGGCGGAAATCGAAATGATGGCTTCTCGCATGGTGTTCCTGAACCACAAAAGACCGCCCGGACTTGCGGGCCACCTTGGCTCCGGGCTCCGGTGTCCGTTTGAAGTCACGCTTCGCGCGGTATTTCTCAAGCGGAGCGGCGGCCTTTTTTCGCGGCAGTCTTTTTGGTGGCATGTTTCTTAGTGGCTTTCTTCGCCGGGGTTTTGGTTCTCGTCTTGGTAACTGGTTTCGCGGCCGGCTTCGCCTTTGGTGCCTTTTCCTTGCCCGGCTCCTTCTTGATGCTGCGTTGGAGATATTCCGCGAGATCCAGCACCTTCCCGGAGCCTTCTTCCTCCTCTCCATCGTCGCCTTCCTTCACATCCGTCACCGTGTCCCCACTGCCGATCTTCTTTTCGATGAAATCCATCAGCGCTTCCCGATACTCATCGTGGTAGTCCTCCGGGTTCCACTTGTCCGTCATTTCATCAATCAGCCGTATGGCCAGGTCCATCTCGCGCTTCGCGGGCTGACCTTCCTTCGATGATGATGTGGGCAGATCCAGCTTCGATTGCGCGCGGACCTCCTGCGGAAAGCGGAGCAACATCAGCACCAGAACATCATCCCGCACAAACATCGCCGAAAGGTATTCGCGCGTCCGGATGACCACCCGTGAAATCCCCGCCTTGCCCGTCTTCCGCAGCGCCTCCCGCAGCAGCGCGTAGGCCTTCCGGCCGCGCTTGTCCGGCTCCAGATAATACGGCTTGTCGAAAAGCATCGGATCGATGTCTTCCAGCGAAACGAAATGCTCGATCTCGATGGTCCGGGTGAGCTTCGGCTGCACCGCCTCCAGGTCTTCATCGGTGAGCAGGATGAACTGCCCGTCGTCATGCTCGTAGCCGCGGACCATCCGGTCCCAGGGAACCTCCTCGCCGGTATCCGCATTCACCCGTTCATAGCGGATGCGCGCGTGGTTCTTGCTGTCCACCATGTGGAGCTGGATATCCGGGCGGCCCTCCGCGCTCGTTAGCGAGACAGGGATATTCACCAGACCGAAAGCAATCGCACCTTTCCAGATTGAGCGTGGCATGACTTTTCAGAGTAGCATGGTTGGAATCTCGCGCCACGGATTTCAGACACCACCTGCAAAGCCGCTTTCATCACGAGCCTTTCGCGAAATCCGCTTCCGGAGGTACCGGATGAGAAAAATCACACCCATGATACCGAACACCCCCGCATAGGCCCACAGCGGGTTCATCGCCACCGCCGAGCTTCCTGCCCCCACCGGAATCAGTCCGAAAAAAATATAGATCGGTGCCCCCAGCCAGAAATAGATGCGGAAAGGAATCTCCGTCAACGCCAGCAGATAGAGTTTCACCGCATACGGCGGCCCTTGGAATCCGACGAACAGGATGGTGAACCACGCCTGGTTCTTTTCCTTCGGACTGGGTATCTTGTGACCACGTCGGGTCAGCCGCTCACTCATCCATTGCTTGAACCGGCCGTGAACGAGGTGAAACGCCAGGAAATTATGCACGAGGATCGCTGCCGCCGCCACCCCCATTCCCGCGGCAAAGCCAAACCTTACGCCACAAATGATGAGGAAAGGACTGATCGGCACTCCCGCCAGCGGCAGAAAAAGAAACGCCACGATGAACCATCCCGCGGGCAACGCCCGCACATACGCCGTGATCCTCTCCATCGAGACCCCGCCTTGTTGGCTCAGGTACCAACAACCTCCTCCCGCCAGCAGCACGATGACGAACGCCTTGATCCAGTGTCTGCGGATGATTTCGCGCGCGCTCATGATCGGCGGATTGCAAGTTCCATACAAACGGGCAAGTGATCCGAGGCGACCACCGCCGTCGGTGTCCGCGGCACTTCCACGGCCTTCACCTCGAAGTGGTTGCTGATGAAAATATGGTCCAGCCTCAGCAAGGGATTGATGGAGGAGAAAGTTGCCAATGGCTTCGCCTTTCCATACGCCCGCTGCGCATCACGCAGCCGCGGCATGCCTTGGAAGATCTTCGAGTTCGGGCCCGCGTTGAAATCACCGCAAAGCACCACCGGTTCATCCTCCGGAATCGATCCGATCCACGCCGGACCCGAGAGCGCTTCCATCTGGACCACCCGCTCCTGTTTCCCGAGGCCGAAGTGCGTATTGATGAAATGAAACGAGGGCCCGCCATCCGGCTTCAGCTTTACCCAGATCGCTCCCCGAGCCTCTGCCAACCGCGTCCGGCCCGCTTCGGTCAGGAAACCGGACTTTATGATCTCGATCGGGTGCTTGGAAAAAATGGCAATTCCGTAACGCTCCTCTTTTTCCTCCAGCATCGCTTGGAACACGTGCTTCATGTCCAGATGCTCGGCAATCAGTTGCGCCTGATCATGCCCTCCGCTGCGTGGCCGATGGCAATCCACCTCCTGGACAGCAACGATGTCCGGATCGAAATGATTGATCACACGCGCCACCCGCTCCGGCCGGATCTTGCTATCGATCCCCACACAACTGTGGATGTTGTAAGTCATTACCCGGACCTCGGATTCCCCGGCTCTCCTGCCTTCCGCCTTGATGCGTTCATGGCGCTCTCCGTCCCGCCCGAGATAGTGCTGCACGATTTCCCTCAGATCCTCTCCCCTCACCCGCTTCCGGGTTCCGGGAAGGTGGGATAGATGCCAGCGGCGGATGCGGTCCGGGATCAGCAGGAACCCCTGTGTCTCCTCGGTCCCCGGTCCGGCATGGGCACCGTTCTCCATGGGGAAGGTCAAGGGCTGTCCCTCCGGATCCCACCCGCCGATGATGATATCCCCCGCATCCGGATGGGCCGCCAGCCGCACCATGTCTTCCGCCACTTCATCCAGCAGCGGATGTTCTCCCATTACTTCCAGCCGTTCTCCGGGTAGCGCCCATTTTCCCTTCCTGTTATACACCGTCGTCACGCCGTCTCCCGGCGGGAGCATCACCCAGGGGATACCTGCTTTGGAAACAAGCTCCCGCGCATACGCCTCCATTTCCTCAGGCTCCGGGATCCGCGGCAGATAGATGTGCCCGACCGGGCCCATCGCCGTCACCACGATCTCCCGCGCGGGATCCGGCGCGACTTCGGATGGCACGTGTTTTCCCGGCATGCCGAATAGAGCCCGGCAGCGGTCCACCGTGCTGCCGAGGATGTCCGGCAACTTCCGCGACCAGATCGGTGTATCCGCCAACGGGCCACTTGCAAAAACCTCCTTGAGCGCTTCAGGCAGCTCGCGGCCATGCTTGCGGAAATAAGGCATCGCCTTCTCCTGCCCGTGGTCGGAATAAACCATCAGCTCATAGTCGCGGTAACGCGAATCGTTCGCCGCCTTGTAAATATCCCGGATCGCGCCGTCGATCGCTTTCAGCGACCAGTGGGCAAATGCCGAATCGGGGCCGCGCCGGTGTGCCTGCTCGTCGTAACCCAGGAAGTTCGCCTGAATCACCTTCACACCTCGCTCGACGTCTAACAACGCGCGGAATCGGATCGCCTCCCGCAGGACCACACAAACTGCAATGCGGGCCGGCACGAAAAGCAACTCGCGTAAAAGGTCCTCGCGCTCGTAAACACCCCGGATCGCATCTCCGATTGCCACCCCGAACTCGATGATCGCCAGCCCCAGCATCCGAAGCAGCTTGGGAAAATAGAGGATTCCCAGGATCAGCAGCTTCAACGGCCTCAACCGGCGGAAAAGCTGTTCTGGCCCCATATCATGCGAGCAGTAGCGCGTTCGGCTCGCCCCTCCACGATAGATGTTTGAATACGCGTGCCCGCCCTGCAATGTGGGGTCCGGACAGCGCTCGCGCAGTTCATCCTCGATCACATCGGCGGACGCCGCCTCATACATCCGGAAATCCCTCCCGGCGTCCCGCCTGAGAAACTGGAAGCTAGGCACCGCCGCCTTCACCCCGTAGAAAATTTCCGCCTGCACGGCGGGCGTGGTGGAAGGAATGCCGGAATAAAACGTCTCCAGGTCGAAATGCTTCCGGTCAATCAACCGCTTGAGGAAAGGCAGCCGGTGGGACTTCAGCGCGCTTTCGAACTGCTTGCGTGAAAGCCCGTCGATCTGGATGAAGATCAGCCCCGGCTCCGGCGTCTCTCCATCGGGTGTCCTCACGCCGAGTATCCGGGCAGACCAGATGTTGCGGCTGAGCATCCGCCGCACGTATCTCCAGCGAAGCGCGATCCGGCTAATCAAGGCTGGCCTCCATTCTGCGGTTGGGCATCACGGCGGAGGCGGCGACCGAGAGCTTCGCGGCGAGCAAGTCCCACTCGATCTCGATTCCTCTCACCATCCGGTCCCATTGGGTTCGATCTTCCTCGTCGTGCGCCGCGTATTCCTCGACCAGATTCTGGTAGATATCGAGGATGCCCGAGACACACGGCTCCGTGTCGTATTCCATGGCCGTTTCCTTGGCCTTGGCGGAGCAGGATGCCCGGAAATCCTCGTCATTCACGATCCACAGCAGCGCCCGCGTGAACTCGTCCGCACCGGCATCCGCATCCAAGAGAATGCCGTTCTCCCCATGCTTCATAATTTCCCTTACGCCAGGGCCATCCAAGGCCACCACGGGAGTACCAGCGGCCATGGCCTCGGCCAGCACCATCCCTTGCGTCTCCGTCTGGGAAGTGAAGGCAAAGCAATCAATCGCCGCGTAGGCATCCGTCAGATCGTCACCCGTCTGCTTGCCGGGATGGAACACCCGGTGCTCATGGTCCTGAGTGGAAAGTATTTCCATCATCTCGTCATGGGCATCTCCTTCACCCACCAGCAGGAAAACGGCATCCGGCGCGGACCTCAGGCAGGCCTCCACAGCCTCTGCCAGGAAGATGAGGTTCTTCTCCCTCGCCAGTCTGCCGACATGACCGATCACTGTCGCGTCTCCGGGAATCCCCAGCTTCTTCCGGTAGCGGCCGTTACGCCCTTCGGCAAACGCCGCCGTATCAATTCCCGTGGGCACCACCGAAATCGGCTTGGTCACCTGCCGGTCTTCCAAGAGCCGGGCGATGCTCCGGCTCGGCGCGATCACCATGTCGCACAGGTTGCAGTATTCCGTCGCCAGTTGGATCGCCGCCCGCTTGAGGCCGTCGGAATCCCCGGGGAGATAATGCGTGTAACGCTCATAGAGCGTATGGTGCGTGAAGACAATTGGAATCCTGCGCTTCCAAGCTTCCCGCAGGGCAGAGTCGCCTAACAGGAATGGATGATGGCTATGGATGATATCCGGTTCGAAATCGTCGATGAACTCCCGGATCAGCAGGGGCGACGGAATGCGCACGCTGAACCCGCTGTCGTTGAAGTTCTGGATCGCGGGAATCCTCAGGACATCCCGGGAGAGCTCCGCGCCTTCGAACTCAGGGGCCACCACACAGACCTCATGCCCGTGTTCGCGGCACGAGTCTTCCAGCGTCTTGACCGATTTGGCGACGCCCCCCACATGGGGCACGTACGTATTGGTGAACATCGCGATTCTCATATCTTTTGCAGTCGAAACTCTTCGATTCCCGGGTCCGCGTTGACCGGAAGATAGCCCGGCACCTCCACTCTCAACCGCGGCGCCAGGGTTCGCCATTTGGCATGCACCACCAGCCGGTCTCCCGTCAGGGATACGCTGACCTCGCCCCATGAGGTCAGCGTGGGACCGAATGAAACAGTGTCCCCACCCGCCTGCCATTCCGGAAGGATCCCGGCTCCGATGACCAGCATCATTCCCTCTTCCCGCAGGAAGCAGTTCCGGATCATCATTACCCATTCCGCCGCAGCCCATCCGTGTTGGCCGTCGCCCATACAGCCGCCCAGCGTCCGGGGATGAATGGCTTCCGGCCATTGGCCCGTGGGTGACGACAGCCTGGCCACGCTGCGGATGAGTTCCATGAACCGGGGATCTCCCGCCCGCAACAGGGTCTGCGCGAGATCCAGCGTTAGATAGGCATTGATCCCGGAATGGATCATCTGTTGGAAGAACCCGCCTTTCGCGAAACAATACTCCATCAGGTAATCCGCCGTTTTCAGGATCCGGGTGTCTCCGGCAGGGTAGAGTTGCAGCGGATAGTCCGCCACCATTGAGCCGATGGCACCGGCATCCATGCGCCGGCCGGGAGCGGCGGGAATCCCACCCATTGCCCGCTTCGGCTGGATCATCGCGATGCTCTGTTCGATGCTGTCGCCATACTCCTTCGCGAGGACGCTGGCCTTGGCCGCATCTTCGTCGGCTCCCGTGCGCTTCCAATACTTCGAAACTGCCTCCAATCCGGCCTGCGCCCAGAAGTCATCCCAGTAGTAGAAATCGTTAGGACCCAAATGCTCCGCGCTGAACCCTGCGGGCAGCAATCCGTTCGTGCCGGGGATCTTCTTGTTGGTAATCCGCTTCTTCTCCAGCCAGGTAACCGCCTTGCGCAAGGCATACTCGGTATCCTTGTCGAGAACCTGCCCGGTCAGTTCCGCATAGCGCGCGCTGATCCAGAGCACCTGTCCGTTCGAGTCCCACTCCCCTTCCTGCGACAGGAAATATCCGGCCATTGTTTGCTTGGAGGGAAACACGGACATGATTCTCC
>CAXTTX010000025.1:0-24247 GCA_964247045.1 uncultured Verrucomicrobiales bacterium
GGAGTTCCCGGACGCCGGGGAAGGGCCTCCTCCATGGCAAGCGCTGGCGAAGGAAGCCGTTGCCACCCCACCCGAACACGGATGGCGCGCCGTGTGGCTGGGACATGCTTCTTTCCTCCTGCAAGGAGCCGGCATCTCCATTCTCGTGGATCCGGTGTTCTCGGAACATTGTTCTCCCTTTCCCATCCGGTCACTGAGACGGAAAGTGGCTCCGCCCTGTTCCATCGCGGACCTGCCTGCCATCCACGCCGTCCTTCTTACCCACGGCCACTACGATCACCTCGATCTTCCGACGCTACGCGCCCTGCCGGGACATCCGCGGATCATCACCGCGGAAGGGCATTCCGCGTGGCTCGGCAAAAAGCTCGGCCGCCCCGTGGAAGAACTTTCCTGGCACCAATCCCTCGATCTTACAGACAACCTCCGCCTCACCGCCACCCCGGCGCAACACTTCACGGCCCGCACGCCCTTCGACCGGAACCGGGCGCACTGGTGCGGTTGGCTGCTCGAAGGCGCGGACTGCAAGCTGTGGCACGCCGGCGACACCGGATACGGTCCCTTTTTCCGCGAGATCGGCGAAAGATACGGACCGATTGATTTCGGAATGATCCCCATCGGCGCGTATCAGCCGCGGAGCGTGATGAAACCGGTGCACCTGAATCCTGAAGAGGCGGTGCAGGTGTTCCTGGAAACACGCTGCCACCGCGCGTTGGCAATGCACTGGGGGACATTCGCGCTCACCGACGAGCCTTTGCAGGAGCCTCCTTTGCGCCTGCGGAACGAACTTGCCCGGCTAGGATTACCGGCGGACAGCTTTGCCGCCGGGGAAGTCGGTGCCCCGCAAATCTTACCGTCTTGTTACTGAAATCCGGACTTTCCCAGGGAATTCCCAGCTCTCGTGTGGTTTACTTCAGGTAGTCGTCCACGGCTTCGGTACCCGGAGTCCAAAAGGTAACCGATTGAACCTTTCCGCTTGAAACCTTGAGAACCGTCACCTTGCCAGCCTGTTCGGGAAACCGGGCGATGAGGGCCTCATCATCGCCGAGGATGATGCGATGGGAGTATTTTTTCATCTTCGGGATCGCGAACATGCGTCCGATACCCGGCATCCCATGGATATTGGCGAAATACACGGCACCCTTGCCCGGCAGGTATTCCTTGCCGAGAGCCGTGAGCGCCGCGTTGGCCTTCTTGCCGGTATCCATGTCATGGCTGACGAGGAGAAACCGGGTGGCCGCGGGATCGAAGGTGTATTCTGTTCCGAACTGGTCCTCCGCTTTGAAAGACTCCAGTTTCTGGCCTTTTTCGTATGGCGCGGCGAAGGCGGTGACGACTCCACAAGCCGCCGCAAGAGCGACCGCGGACCAATGCTTAATGAGACTCTTTTTCATGAGATTGATTTCAAAGTTTGCTGGTTGTGGATTCCCCGGGATTACGACAAGGGAATCCTAGGACGTTTCTTGATACACCGAGAGGAAAAACCTAACATGAAAAAAATCATCCCCTGCGCGATGCCGTTCTTAACCTTGCTGGTTGCCGCGGCTCAAGCGGAAACTCTGGAGATCGATAAAACCCGGAGCCGCATCCAAGTCGACGCGAAGGCCACCGGACATTCCTTCACCGGCACCCTCGAGGACTACACCGCGAGCGCCAGCGGTGATGGAAGCACCAACGACCCAACGGCGTTCTCGCTTTCCTGGGATTTCAACGATCTAAAAACCGCCGATGAGAAGCGGGATGCGGAAATGATCAAATGGCTCGGCGGCGGCAAGCCGAAAGGTTCCTTCAAATTCACGAAGACCTGGACCGATGAAAAGGGCCAACGCCACATCATGGGAACACTCACGGTCAACAGCGTGTCGAAAACCATCGCGATCCCCTACACGGTGAGACGGGAAGGCGACATCGTGACCATTGATGGCAGGGCCGGATTCGATTACCAGAATTTCAGCCTTCCGCTCATCCGCGCGATGGCGGTCATGACCGTGGATCCAAAGCTCGCGGTGCGCTTCCACGTGGTTGGCAAAGTCAAATGAGGAACGGAAAATGAGAAGAGACGACAACGGCAGGTGGCGTCAGGCCGCGGAAGCGCGTACCATGATGGCAGGCTATTTCGGGTCCGCCGTGGGCCCGCTCGACCGTGCGGAACCGCGGCTTGCGGCAGCACTCGGTGACGTGCTATCACGGCCCGGTTCACTGGTTCGTGCCGTGGTCGCCTATTTGGTGGGCACGAGCCTCGGAGTGCCGGAAGATGCTTCCCGTTCTCTTGCCTGTGGCATCGAGTATCTGCACACGGCATCGCTGATTTTCGACGACATGCCGGCGATGGACAACGCCATGCTCCGGCGCGGCGCACCGACTCTCCACGTGGCACACGGGGAAGCCCAGGCGACGCTGGCCGCGCTGGCCTTGGTGAACCGGGGATATTCCCTGCTATGGCGGGCAATCAACACCACCCTTTCCCACCGCCGAGCCGAGGCGATGGAACAAGTCGATTCCCTGCTGGGTATCCACGGACTCACCGGCGGCCAGGCGTGGGATCTGCGCGGCTGGCGTGAAGGGCAAACGACCGCCGAGGTCAGCGAGGTCGCGGCGAGAAAAACGGCGGACCTGCTCCGACTTACTCTTTTGCTTCCCGCCATTGTTGGTTCCGGCTCGCGGCGTGAGATCCAACTGCTCGACCGTCTCGCCCTGATGCGCGGCCTTGCCTACCAGGCTGCGGACGACTTGAAGGATGTGCTTTCCAGCGAGGAGATTTCCGGTAAATCCGGCGGCCGCGACCATGAACTCGGCCGGCCCAACCTGGTGGCCGCGGGTGGCCTGGCGGCTTCCTTTTCCCGTCTCGGGAGATTGACGGCGGCGGCTGACCGCACGCAGGCCAAACTACCCGGCGGCTCGGAACGCTGGGCCATGCTGGATTCCTTGCGGGTTCCAATTCCTGCCAGAAGCACCCGTTCAAACTTCCACCTTCCGAAAGCGGTTTGAAGAACAAGCGATGAGTCTCTGGCGGATGATTTTCACGAACCTGCGGCGTCATCGCGTGCGCACGGGCATCGGGGCGACCGGCATCGCCCTGGGAGTAGCAACGATGCTGAGCGTCGTCGGCCTCTTGGGTGGCGCGGTCAAAATGTTCGAGCGCATCCTGCGCAGCGACTCGGAGATGGTCGTGTTTGAAAAGAACGTGTCGGACCTTTTCTTCAGCAATGTGCCGGTCACCCTTGCCCGGGAGCTGCAAAGCCAGTCCTTCGTCCGCGAGGCGCGGCCGGTGCTTTTCGCCATCATCAGCGCGCCGGACCGTCCCATCGTCACCTGCTTCGGAATCGAAGCCTCAGACCCGCGGTTGAAGAAGGGAGAGTGGCTCAAGGGCACCACGGGGAATTTCACGGACGACGGGTCCGGCGTGGTCCTCGGCGAGCGTGCGGCAGACTTTGTGAAAACCGATGCGGATGGCATGGTGGAACTGGGTCAGGAAAAATACCCCGTCGCGGGAATCGTACGGATGGAAAACGGCTTCGAGAACGGCGGTGTTTTCATGCCTCTTTCCACCTCCCAGCGGGCTTTCCACAAGGAGGGCGTCTGCTCGGTCGTCACGGTGGCCCTCGCGGAGGGACACGGCACCGGCGAGGTGAAGGAGTGGATGGCAACGAATAACCCGCGGATGTCCGCGTTGGAAAACGAGGAATTCAGCCGCGGTTATTCGCAGTTCCGGATTCTCAAAACCACCTCATGGGTCGTTGGGGGCTGCGCCTTCCTATTAGGCGGGCTGAGTGTGACCAACACGATGATTCTCTCGGTTTTCAGCCGCATCAAGGATTTGGCCATCGCCCGGGTTTGCGGTTTCTCAAGGGGGCAGGTGGCAGCGATGATCTTCGGGGAGTCGCTCGTGGTGTCCGCCATCGGCACGTTCGCGGGCTGGGGACTCAGCACCGCGGGCCTGCACGTTTTGAAAGCCATCCCACAGATGCAAGGATACATCGAGCCGCGCATCGGCTGGATGGAAATCGGCGGTGCAATGGCGCTGGCCGCCATCACCGCGGTGGGCGGGGCGATGTATCCCGCCGTTTACGCCTCGCGCCTGAATCCGGCGCGGGCCCTCAGATTCGAATGAAAGGAACAACCGTGGAAAGCCAGATATCAGTTAGAGACATTTGGAAGAGCTTCGATAGCGGCCGCATCGAGGTCCTCAAGGGCGTGAGCCTGGAAGTGGCCAAAGGAGAGATCGTGGCCCTCCGCGGCACCTCAGGCTGCGGAAAGTCCACCCTGCTCAACGTGATCTCCGGTCTCGAGCCGGTGGATCGCGGGGATGTCCACGTCCTCGGCCACGAAATGGGAAACGAATCGACACGCGTGGACCTGCTCCGCCACCACATCGGCTATGTTTTCCAGTTCCACCACCTGATGCCGGATCTAACGCTGGCGGAAAATTGCCTGGTGCCGGTCGTCGCCGCCCGGGGAAACCGCGCCTTGGCACTGGAACGCCTGAATGAACTGGCGGAGGCCACCGGAGTGACCCACCGCCTGAAGCGCCGCGTGCGGGAGCTTTCCGGCGGCGAACGCCAGCGAGGCGCGCTCGTCCGCTCGCTGATGAACGATCCGGAGATCTTGCTCTGCGACGAGCCGACTGGAGCGCTGGATGAAAAGAACCGCGAGGCGGTGTTCGCCCTGCTCCTTGAACTGGTGCGTTCACGCGGCAGAACCCTGGTCATGGCTACCCACGACCCGGAACTGGCCTCCCGATGCGACCGCACGGTGTGCATGCGCGACGGACGGGTGGAAAACCAAACGGTTTGAAAGAAACCTCCATCCACCAAGAGACCGGTGACGGCATGATGACAGCCGCCCGCCACGCGCTGGGCTGGCTGGTGGCCGGCAACACCGTGGGCGTTTTCCTGTCCGTCCTTTTGCTGAAGCCCGCATGGCATCCCGGCACCTGGACCTACGGACACTGGGTCCCGCTGCATCTCAACGCCCAACTGTACGGCTGGACGGCCCTGCCGCTCGTTGCCTGGCTTTTCTCGATCTTTCAGACGGATTCCACGCGCCTCCGCCCGTGGGGACCGGCGGCCGTGTGGGGATGGACCACTGCCCTTGTCCTCGCCTGTTTCCGTTGGCTGTCCGGCGAGACCTCAGGCAAGATTTTTCTGGATTGGCGCAACGGATCGCTCTGGGCGTTCATTGCCGCGCTGGTGCTGCTCTGGATTGTCCTCACGCTCTCCTGGCGCATGTCCGCGCCGGTTTGGACCAGGAGCCGCCGCCGCTTTTCGCTGGCGGGTCTAGTGGCTCTCGCGGGAGTGCCGCTGCTGATGCTGGCCGCTTCGTCCCCCGATTCCTACCCGCCGGTGGACCGGACCACGGGTGGACCCACCGGATCCAGCCTGCTGGGTTCCAGCCTCATCGTCGTCGGCCTGATGTTCCTGCTGCCACGAGCCACGGGTGTTATGGGAAGGGGCAAGGCGGGTCTCGCCACCTGGGTTTACTTTTTCGCCTCCTGGCTTGCCTTCGGCGTCACCGAGTGGATCGGCGGCGGTCATTTTGATTCCTGGCAGATCGGCGCGATGCTTCTCCTGCTGCCATGGGTATTCCTTATCCGTGCCGACTGGAAGGGATTTGCGTGGCCATCGCACACGCGTCCATGGCTCACGGCGATGCTTTGCTGGTGGGGACTGCTCGTCATTTCCGGAGTGGGCATGTACAGCCCCGGCATCCTGGACCACATCAAGTTCACGCAGGGACTCGTCGCCCATTCCCACCTTGCGATGGCCGGGTTCACCACTTCATTCTGCGCCACGCTGCTTTCGCTGCTGACGGAACGAAGGATCGGAAGTGTTGCAACGATCGCGATTTGGCACGGTGCCGCATTCGTGATGATCCTCCTGCTCGCCACCATGGGTTGGAAAGAAGGAGTGGAAGATTCATGGATGATCGTTCACGCGGATTGGCGGCATGCCGGATTCATCGCGCGCGCGGCCTGTGGCATCCTCATGCTGGGAGCATCTGTCTGCTGGCTATGGAACTTTCAAACAAAGCGCCCGCAAGCATGACTCGTATTGGAATCGCCCGCTGCTGGAGCCTCGCCGTGGGCCTGATGGACACGCTCACCGGCCTATTGCTTGTGTTTGTCCCGGCTGTCACCCTGCGGCTGATGGGAGTGCCAGCCATCCCGGACAAATCGCTTGTTTTCCTGAGTTGGATGGGCGTGTTCATCGCAGGTGTGGGCATGAGCTACTGGCTAGTCCTGCGAGGAAGGCGTGAGGCGGAGACGGTCTGGATCTTCACCGCCACGGTCCGCTTCCTCGTCACCCTGTTTCTTGCGTGGAAGATCACCGCTGGTGACCTGCCCGCGATCTGGATGCTGGTCGCAATCACCGATGGCGTCGTGGCAGCCGGACAATGGGCCATGCTGCGCGCCGGATTCTGGAAAGGAGACCGGCCGTGAAATCCACCGCCCTCCGCGCGGCCGTCGTCATCGCCGCGGTGTACGGTTATTTCCTGATTTTCGCGCAGTTCGCGTTCCTGGAACTCCTGCGATCCGAATTTTCAGGCCGGATCAAGGACGGGACGATGTCCGCAGCGAGTTGGGAAAAGACCGCTCTCGGCGCGATGGCCGTCGCGGGAATCGCCTCGGGTTTCATCGTCGCGTGGAGAGGGTCCTCGCCGCGGACAGTTAGATGCGGATTTTTGCTGGCGGCGGTTGTTTCCGCGACGGCCCCGTGGATGCGGGGAGCCGCGTGGACCCTGGCAGAGGCGGCTCTAACCGGAGCCGCGGTGGGAATCGCTACCGTTGGCCTGGCGCCGCTCCTCAGGGGATGGTGCGGCCTGTTTTGGGTCGGGCTTGGCACGGGATTGGGCTACTCCTGCTGCAACCTTCCGTTTGTTTTTTCACAACCTCCCTCGCACCAGGCGTGGGTGGCATCCTTCTTCGCCTTGGCCGGAGCCCTCGCGGTTCCTGCGGGGGGCGAGATCGAAAGGGCGGAAGCACCTGAGAAAGTTTTCTCCTTCGCAGGCGCGCTCGTGATCTTCACCGTGCTCGTCTGGCTGGACTCCGCGGCTTTCTTCATCATCCAGCATGAAGCCGGCCTCAAGTCCGGCACATGGGGGGACGGGATGCTATGGAGGAACGCTGCCATTCATCTGATCACGGCGCTTGCCGCCGGAATCTGGCTGCGGAAAGGCGGCGCACGGGTGCTTCCCGGAGTCGCATGGTTGCTGCTGGCCACCGCATCAATCGCGGTCAACGGGGAATCGACGCGAGAGCTATGCGGCTGGCTTTACCCCGGGGCGGTCTCGCTCTACTCCGCCGCCCTCGTTGCGTGGCCCGCCTGGTTCTCCGGCGTGGCAAGCCCGCGCGCTGTCACGTGGCGGGCAGCATGGATCTATGCGGTCGCCGGCTGGTTTGGGTCCGCGAACGGCATCGGCATGGCCCAGACGCTCGAGCGTGTACCCTTCCAGTTCATCGTCGTTTCCGGGGTGCTGGTGTTTGCGGTGATGCTCTCCACGTCCTTGAAACGGTGGCGCATACCCGCTGCGGCGGGCGTCGTGCTGGCTGCCGCTTTCCTCCCACGCGGGGAGAGTCCGCCCGCAACCCGTTCAGCGGTGGAAAGAGGCAAACAGGTTTATCTATCGGAAGGCTGCATCCATTGTCACTCGCGTTATGTGCGTCCCGGCACCCGCGATGAGGAATACTGGGGGCCCGCGCTTGGAAAGGTGGATGACTCGCGGCCTGTTCTCATCGGGAACCGACGCCAGGGGCCGGATCTCGGGAATATCGGCGCGCGCCGGTCGCCTGCATGGCTACGGGAACACTTCCTGAAGCCGGAAGCATTTTCCCCGGGCACCACCATGCCCGGCTACGCCCACTTGTTCGAGGATGGCCGGGGGGCCGATCTGGTGAGCTACCTCTCGCAATCCGGAGCGGACCAGATGCAGTTCCTGATGTCGAAGAACGCCAACTGGAAACCTTCCGGAACAGCCAGTTCCCATCCGGATGCCCGTGAACTTTTCTTTTCCCAATGTTCGGTTTGCCACGGTCCGGAGGGCCGCGGCAACGGACCCGTCGCGGCGAATCTCGCCAAGCAACCCGCGGACTTGGCAAAAGGCCCTTTCGTCTGGACTCCCGTGACGATGAACCGGGAACTCGCGATTGCCCGCATCATCAAGTTCGGCTTACCCGGCACCGACATGCCAGGGCATGAGACTTTGGAAGACGGCCAGGTCAAAGCGCTGGCCGCCTACGTTTTAGGCCTCAGGAAGTGAACCGTTTCACTTGCCCAACAGATAGGCGAGCAGGTCCTTGAGTTCCTCAGGGTTCAGGCGGTTGATCAAGCCCGGCGGCATCGGCGAAACGGGTGAGTGCTTGCGTTCCTTGATGGCATTCCGCTCGATCTCGATGGTCTGCGTGAAGTCGAAGGGACTGGTGGCGATGATCCATTTCTCGTCCTTCTCATCCACGATCTTGCCGTTCACTTCGGTGCCATCCTTACGGACGATGAGGTCGAAGGCATACTGGTCGGAAATCACCTTGCCCGGGTCCAGGATCGACTCCGCCACATCCTTCACGGTGAAACGACCACCCAAGGATGTCAGGTCCGGTCCTGCCGACCCGCCCTCGTTGCCGAACCGATGGCAGGCGGCACACAAGGAGGCGCGGAACATGTCGCGGCCGTGTTCCTTGTTGCGGCCCTGTAAATTTCCTTCCGCAACCTTCACCACTTCATCCACGGTCCATTCCTTGCCGGGTCCTTTGATCTCCGGAAGATTCGCGAATGGATTCGGGGGTGCGGCGGCAGGGAGTTTTTGAACCATGGCCCGTTCCTCCGGCGTGCAGGTCTCAAGCGTTTGCTTGCGCAGATCCGCGATGAATCCGGAATAACTTTCACCGCCCGCGTTGGAAGCGAGCTTTGTCAGCCAGGCGAAGAAACGCTTCCGCTCGTCCTCATACCAAGGGCCTTTCACCACGCGCAAGCAATAGACATAATGGATGACCTGCGCCGGAGGCAGGTTGGCTATCATATTTTCCACGGTCTTGCCGTAGTTGGCATTGCGCTTGGCGAGGGCCAGCCACGAGGGCGCCGGAGTCGGTCCGGCCGTGTCCATCATGTTCAGGGTCCGTGCGACGATTCCGGGTGCCTGGAGATAGGAGAGCATCCGGCACAGCTCGCGATTGAGCATCTCATCCTTCGCCGGGAAACTGGCGTCGATTTTCGCAATCACCCGTTGGCCCGCCGCTTGGTTGGGCAAGTCGTGACGGGCGAAGACCAATCCCGCCGCGCGCAGCCAGTTGAGTTGCTGCTGTTTGTCGAGCTTCGCCCAATCGATGCGGTCGAGCGCGTCGAGAGTCGCCACGGCCTGGGACTTGCTGCCCGTCCGGGCGATCGCGATGGTGGCGGTGATGATCCTCCAGGGATCGTTCTCCCGCGCGATCCGCGCACCCCAGGAGTCCACCGGCAATTGTTCAAGAACCAGCCGGGCGCTATAGCGCTGGAGGCGGTCCGTCGATCCGATCTGTTCCCACAAGGTGTCGAGCTTGTCATTGGCGGCGTTGGCTTTGCCTGACACCACGCCTTGCAGCAGGTTTTCGTCCAGCTTCACGCCCTCCGCGAGCGGGCCAGGCGAAGGAGCGGCCTTGGGTGCGGGAGCGGTGCTCTCGCTGCCGGTATAGGTCACGCGCCACAAGGCCGAGTTCGTCCGCCGCCCACCAGTTAGAAAATACATCGCACCGTCCTTGCCGATTACCATGTCGGTCAGGGGCAAGCCGCTGCCGGAGATGAATTCCTCCCGCTCCGCCTTGTAGCCGCCGCCGTCCGGGGTCAGATGGATGGCATAGAGGGTCGCGAAGGTCCAATCCATCGCATAGATGGCCTTCTGGTATTTGGCAGGAAACTTGGCTCCCGCTCCGGACAACATCCCTGTTGGGGATCCCGGGCCGATCTCCACCATCGGCGGCATGCTGTCCTCATAGTAGGGAGGCCAAGGGCCGGAACCGTGACGCCATCCGAACTCCGCACCCGGCACCACGAGGCAGATCCGCGTCGGCCGGTACCATGGGGTTCCGAGATCCCACTCCATGTCCGAGTCATAGGTGAAAAGGTCGCCCTGCTCGTTGAAAGCAATGTCATAGGCATTGCGGAAGCCGCTGGCGAAGAGTTGGAAATTTTTCCCATCCGTCGTGAACCGCGCGATCCAGCCTCCCGGCGCAAAGCGGTCGTTCGCATGTCCGCGGGCATCCGGCCGCCGTGGCAGCAACTGGTCTTCCGCCCACTTCGTCGAAACCAGCGAGCTATCCATCTCCGCAAGATCCGTGAAATTCCCCGAGGTCACGTAGATCGACCCGCCATCCGGCGAAGCCACCAGGCCGTGCGGCCCGTGTTCACCACGTCCGGCGAAGGCCTTGACCAGTTCAGGCTTACCATAATCGTCGTCGTTCTTGGACGCGACCCGCCAGATGCCGCTCTGTGCAGGCCCTTCATTCACCGTCACCCAGAGAACTCCCTGGTGCCAAAGCAGGCCGTGGGCACCTTGCAAGGGGACGTCCAGCGGCTCGGTCTCGGTTTTGCCCTGCCCGCTCCCCGGCGTGACCCGGTAGAGTTTTCCGTATTGGTCGGAGCAGATCAGCCGGCCCCTGCCATCCACCGTCACCGCCACCCAGGAACCCTGCTCGGCGGGGATGCCATAGAGGCGCTCCAGCTTGAAGCCCTTCGCCACCTGATAGTCGGCGGTCAGATCCTGGCCGGCACCGGTCGTCGGCACCTCCGCGGGCATCACGTCTCCCCATGGGGCCTCGCCCATTTTCGCCACTACCACGGATTTCGCCCAGCTTTCCGGATTGAAATCGGTCTTCTGCCAACCCGCGGGAACCTCCCTGCTCATGGCCCAGTTTTCATCGGACACCACATAGAGTTTTTTCCCATCTTTTGTCGTCGCAAGGAAACGCAGCGCCATGCCGGCCGGGCCACCGGAATTCCGGCCTTCCACGGCGATCACATTCTTGCCGCCCGGCTTCAGGTGCCGCAGGACGTCATAAACCCGAGGACTCGACCATTCGGAAGACATCCCAAGGTCGACCCCGTTGATAAAGACCTGCTCCCAATTGTCACAAGCCACCGTGATCGACCCGCTGATCACTTCCGGAGGCAATTGGAATTCGCGGCGGAAGAACACCCGCTCGGATTCACCGGGCTTGTCGCTGGACCAGATCCAGGAAGCCTTCTGTTGTCCCGGACTGTTGCCCCCCCCCGCCGGGTCGGCCTTTGCCGCGCTGGTCGCCAGAAGGACAAGGAACAGAGTGCTGAAGAGACGTGACATCAGCCCGCAATACGCCCTCCCCACGAAATGGCTATCATAAGGTGCTGACGGAACCATAAAACGGCATGATTTACCTACGAAATTGATACTCAAAGGAGCGGCAAGCGCGGGCAAAATCAGCGCCTCGTTCCCGAATTCACGGAAAACACAAATTACTACTTACTCTCCGCCAACAACTTGCGGAAATATTCAATGGTGGAGTCCAAGCCGTTGTCGAGGGAGATCGTCGGTTCCCATCCGAGATCGCGCTTCGCGATCGTAATATCCGGTCGGCGCTGCTTCGGATCATCCCCCGGCAGCGGCAGGTGGGTGATCTTGGACGGGCCACCGACCTTCTTCAGGACCAGATCCGCGAGTTGCAGCATGGTGAATTCGCCCGGATTGCCGATGTTCACCGGCCCGGTGACGCCTTCCGTGTTCATCAGGCGGACAAACCCCTCGATGAGATCATCCACATAGCAGAACGACCGGGTCTGGCTGCCATCGCCGTAGATTGTGATATCCAGGCCTTGCAAGGCCTGGACAATGAAATTGGAAACGACCCGGCCGTCGTCCGGCAGCATGCGGGGACCGTAGGTGTTGAAAATCCGGACCACGCGGATGTCCACGTTGTTCTGGCGGTGATAGTCGAAGAACAGTGTTTCCGCGCAGCGCTTGCCCTCGTCATAACAGGCGCGGATGCCGATGGGATTCACGTTGCCGTGGTAGGATTCCGGCTGCGGGTGGATATTCGGATCCCCATACACCTCGGAGGTGGATGCTTGGAAAACGCGGGCTTTCACCCGTTTGGCGAGACCTAGGCAGTTGATGGCGCCCATGACCGAGGTCTTGGTCGTCTTGATCGGGTTGTGCTGGTAGTGCGGCGGGGAAGCCGGGCAGGCGAGGTTGTAAATCTGGTCCACCTCGAACTTGAAGGGCTCGATCACGTCGTGCCGCACCAGTTCGAAGTAGGGATTGTCCAGGAGGTGGGCGACGTTCCGCTTCCTGCCGGTGAAAAAGTTGTCGAGGCAGATCACCTCGTTGCCCTCGTTCAAGAGACGTTCGCACAAGTGGGAACCCAAAAATCCGGCACCGCCGGTAACCAAAATCCGCATGCGCCGGAGCCCAACAGCAACTTCCGTGCAAATCAAGAATTCATCACCACTCCACGCGATTTTTCAGGTCGAGTCCCTTGATATTGCTTGGAAGGAAGAGTGGCGGTTTCAAAAAATACGCGACCGGAGTTCAAAATTATTTGAAGGAAGTTCATTTTGGTTTGAACAAATGCCCCCGGCTGCCTAGCGTCCCGCCCACATGGACGAAGCGCTGGCAGGCGAACCCAGTCAACTCAACCCCTTGGAACGCCAAGTGGTGGATGTTTTCGTGGATGGGGTGCGGGTGCTCGGACTGCCCCGCTCGATCGGCGAAATTTACGGCCTGCTGTTCATTTCTCCCGTCGCCTTGTCGCTGGACGACCTGGTGACCCGGCTGCAGATCAGCAAAGGGTCTGCCAGCCAGGGGCTCCGCATGCTGAAAAGCCTGGGTGCCGTGCGCGAGGCCAGCGGCGGTGCCGAACGGCGCACCTATTATGAACCCGCCGTCGAACTGAAACGATTGGTCGGCGGCTTTATCCGCGAACAGGTCCGCCCGCACCTGGACAGCGGCAAATCCAAGATCAACAAGCTTTCCGCCACTGCCCGGGAGATTTCCGATCCGGCCGGCAGGCGCTTCGCCAACGAGCGCATCGAACGGCTCGAAACCTGGATGCGCACCGCCGGCAAGGTGCTTCCGGTCATCCAGAAACTGCTTGGCCAATGACCCTCCCCGACACCAGCGCCCCGGCATGGTATTGCGTCCGCTGTCAGACGAAGCGGGAGCATATCGCGGCCGGCCACCTGCGGGAGCTGGAGAGCGTGGAGGTTTTTTGTCCGCGCTTGCGCTACCGCAAGGCGACCCGCCGGGGAAAAATCTGGTGGGTCGAACCCATGTTTCCTGGTTACGTGCTGGCCAAGTTCAATATGGCGGAGATGGAACGGGCGGTCACGTTTTGCCAGGGCGTCCGGGGCCTAGTCCGTTTCGGCCCGGAAATCCCTCCCGTGCCAGCGACCTTTGTGGAGGCCATCAAACGGGAAATCAGCCAACGCCAGGACTCGGACGACCAGGAAATGGTGGTCCTCACCCCCACGCTGGAACCCGGCGACGAGGTGGAAGTCGCCCACGGCCCGTTCCAAGGTATGCAGGGAACCGTCATTTCGCTCCCATCCCCCACGGAACGGGTCAAGATCCTCCTTGAATTCCTCGGCAAGCCCCAATCGGTGGACGTTGATCTGTTCTCCATTCTCCTTCCGCGGCGCCCTCTGCCCTGAAAACCAAACCTTCACACGCGATCACGTTAGTCATTTTCTTCACTTTTCATTGAATAATGGTCATCGTAGCGGCCCTTGAACAGCTGCCCGAAATCGATGACCTCCAGCACCTCCAGCACCTCCAGCACCTCCAGACCGAACACTCCCGGGTTTCCTTCTTCCAGAAGGATCGACCACGGGCGGCAGCGTCTCAGGATGCCCGCCATCCCCATTTGACCGATCATCCCGCAGCCCGGCACGGCCCTTGCTGATGCCGAAACCTCCTTTCCCCCACCCTGATTCATTCCATGAAGAAACTATTCATAGCGGGCCACCGCGGCATGGTCGGTTCCGCACTCGTCCGGGCGGCCGGACAAGCCGGTGGCTATCAGATCATCACCGCCACCCGCGACGAACTCGACCTCTGCGACCAAAAGGCGGTCTTTGAATATCTGGCCGAAGAGAAGCCGGACATCGTGATCATCGCCGCCGCGAAGGTGGGGGGCATTCACGCGAACTCCGCCTACCCGGCGGATTTCATCTACGAGAACCTGGCGATTGCCTCCAACCTCGTCGAAGGTAGCCGCCGTGCCGAAGTGCCGCGGGTGCTGTTCCTGGGTTCCACCTGCATCTACCCGAAAATGGCCCCGCAGCCGATGCCGGAAGATTGCCTGCTCACGAGCCCGCTGGAGATCTCCAATGAGGCTTATGCCATCGCCAAAATCGCCGGGTTGAAACTCTGCCAACACTATCGCGCCCAGCATGGACTCGTCTATCACAGCGCGATGCCCACGAACCTTTACGGCCCGGGCGACAACTATCACCCGGAAAACTCCCACGTCATTCCCGGACTCATCCGCCGCTTCCACGAGGCGACCAAGCGCGGCGACGCCAGCGTGACCATCTGGGGCACGGGCACCCCCCGCCGCGAGTTCCTGCACGTGGATGACCTCGCCGCCGCCTGCTTCCACCTGCTGTCGCTCGAATCTCCGCCAGATTGGGTGAATGTCGGTGTCGGCGATGACATCACCATTTTCCAGCTCGCCTCGCTGGTGGCCAAGACGGTCGGCTTCAAGGGCGACATTCTGACGGACCCTTCCAAGCCGGACGGCACACCGCGCAAGTTGGTCGATATCGCCCGGATCAAGGCCACCGGCTGGTCGCCACAGATTCCATTCGAAGACGGCCTCGCCGCCGCCTATCAGGATTTCCTCTCGACGCTCGCCACGGGCGCGGCACGGCTCTAACCAACATTCTCCTCCCCCACCCTCACATGAAAAAAGCGCTCATCACCGGCATCACCGGGCAAGACGGATCCTATCTGGCGGAATTCCTGCTGGAAAAAGGCTATGAAGTACACGGCATCAAGCGCCGGGCCTCGCTTTTCAACACCCAGCGCATCGACCACATCTACGAGGATCCCCACGTGGAAGGCTCCCGTTTCCGCCTTCACTACGGAGACCTGACGGACACCTCCAACCTGACCCGCATCCTCAGCGAGGTGCAGCCGGACGAGGTCTACAACCTCGGCGCGCAGTCGCACGTGGCGGTTTCCTTCGAGGCCCCGGAATACACGGCGGACGTGGATGCCATCGGCACGCTGCGCCTGCTGGAGTCCATCCGCTTCCTCGGTCTGGAAAAGAAGACCCGTTTCTATCAGGCCTCCACCTCCGAGCTTTATGGATTGGTGCAGGAGATCCCGCAGAAGGAAACCACCCCTTTCCACCCGCGCTCTCCTTACGCGGTGGCGAAGATGTATGCCTACTGGATCACGGTGAACTACCGCGAAGCCTACGGTATGTATGCCTGCAACGGCATCCTCTTCAACCACGAGTCCCCGCGCCGCGGCGAAACCTTCGTCACCCGCAAGATCACCCGCGGCATCGCCAATATCGCCCAGGGCCTGGAGAAATGCTTGTTCCTCGGCAACATGGATTCCCTCCGCGACTGGGGCCATGCCAAGGACTACGTCCGCATGCAGTGGATGATGCTCCAGCAGGAGACCGCCGATGACTTCGTCATCGCCACCGGCAAGCAAATCTCCGTGCGTGAGTTCGTGAAGCTCTCCGCACTGGAAGCCGGAATCACGCTGGAATTCTCCGGCGAAGGCGAGAAGGAAATCGCCACCGTCGCCAAAGCGGAACCGGACAAGGCCCCGGCCATCAAGCCGGGCGATGTCATCGTCAAGGTGGACCCGCGCTATTTCCGTCCCGCCGAAGTGGAAACGCTCCTCGGCGACCCCACGAAGGCGAAGGAAAAGCTCGGCTGGGTTCCCGAAATCACCGTCGAGGAAATGTGCGCCGAAATGGTCGCCCACGACCTGGACGTTGCACGCCGCCACTCGCTGCTGAAATCCCACGGCCACCACGTTTCCGTTTCCAAGGAGTGAACGGCCTGGCGATCGAACCGTCCCGTCCTCGGGATATCTTGGATCCTCCACTGAACCGGATGCAGACCTGTCCCATCATCGGCCTCCCCGTGGCCGTGACGACTTATGCCGGAGCGGTGGAATGGATCCTGGAGCATGCCGCGCGGGCGGATCGCGCCTATGCCGTCGAAGCCGCGAACACCCACGTCGCCGCGCTGGCCCGCAGTGATGCCGGGTTCGGCGAAACCATGCGGCGCTTCGATCTCATTTGCCCCGACGGAATGCCGCTGGTCTGGGTGGTCAATTCCCGCGTTCCCCAGGAACAAAAGCTGACCGACCGGGTCTATGGCCCGACGCTGATGCTCCACACCCTGGAGGCCACCGACCGGCGCCCCGGGGAATTCCGCCACTTCCTTCTCGGCGGCAAGCAAAGCACCCTCGACAACCTCACCCGCAATTTCGCGGAGCGCTTCCCGGGGGCGGCCATCGCAGGCACGCACTCGCCTCCCTTCGGCGAGTGGCCGGAAAGCGAGTTTGAAACCATCGTGGAAAAGATCCGAGCCTCCGGTGCGAACCTCGTCTGGGTCGGCCTCGGTTGCCCCAAGCAGGAGCACTGGATCGCCCGCAATAAAGACCGTCTTCCCCCTGCCGTTTACTTCGGCATCGGCGCCGCCTTCGCCTTCCATGCAGGAGAGGTGAGGCAGGCACCCATGTTCTTCCAGCGCCTTGGCATGGAGTGGGCCTACCGCGTGGCCATGGAACCGCGCCGCCTTTTCAAGCGCTACTTCACCTACAATTCCCTCTTCCTCTATCACCTTCTCCGCGACCGCGTCTCGCAGGGCTGAATTTCATCTCACACACCTTACATCACATCCATCATTATGCCTATCAGATCCATCTGCTGTCTCGGTGCCGGTTACGTCGGCGGTCCCACTATGGCCATGATCGCCGCGAAGTGCCCGCACATCCAGGTCACCGTCGCCGACATGAACGAGGCCCGCATCGCCGCGTGGAATTCCGATTTGCTGCCGGTTTACGAGCCGGGACTCGACGGGATCGTGGCCTCCGCGATCAACAAGAACCTCCATTTCACCACGGACATCCGCTCCGCCATTGCCGCGGCGGATCTGATCTTCGTCTCGGTTGGAACACCCACAAAGTCCTACGGCATTGGCGCCGGCCGTGCCGCCGACCTGCGTTACATCGAGTCCGCCGCGCGCCTCATCGCCGAGGTTTCGGAAGGCAACAAGATCATCGTCGAGAAAAGCACCATCCCGGTGAAGACCGCCTCGGCCATCAAATCCATCCTCGAGGCGAACTGCCCCAGCGGCGCTACCTTCCAGGTTCTTTCCAACCCCGAGTTCCTCGCGGAAGGCACCGCCATCGAAGACTTGCAGGCACCGGACCGCATCCTCATCGGCGGTGAATCCACGCCCGAAGGCAAAGCCGCGGTCGAGGCCCTCGTCTCGGTCTACGCCAACTGGGTTCCCCGCGCCAACATCATCACCACCAACCTCTGGTCCTCGGAGCTTTCCAAGCTCGTCGCCAACGCCTTCCTCGCGCAGCGGATTTCCTCCATCAACTCCATCTCCGCCCTCTGCGAGGCGACCGGAGCGGACGTGGACGAAGTGGCCCGCGCGATCGGAACGGACTCCCGCATCGGCCCGAAGTTCCTCAAGGCTTCCGTCGGCTTCGGAGGCTCCTGCTTCCAGAAGGACATCCTCAATCTGGTCTATCTGTGCGACTCCTTCAACCTGCCGCACGTCGCCGAATACTGGCGCCAGGTCGTCCACCTGAATGACTGGCAGAAAAGCCGCTTCGTCGAAAAAATCGTCCGCACTCTCTACAACACGGTCAACGGCAAGCGCATCGCCATACTCGGTTTCGCCTTCAAGAAGGACACAAACGATACCCGTGAGTCCGCAGCCATCCAGGTCTGCCGTGACTTGCTGAGCGAGCGAGCCCAGCTGGCGATCTACGATCCCCGCGTCACCGCGGAGGACCTGAAGCAGGATTTAATCTACGCGGGCGTTTCTCCGGAACTCATCGCCAGCAACGTGGAAATTTGCAAGGATCCCTACGAAGCCGTGGCCGGGGCACACGCGATGGCAACCCTCACCGAATGGGACGAGTTCCGCACGATGGACCTGCCGCGCATCTACGACCTCATGTTGAAACCCGCGTTCGTTTTCGACGGCCGCGCCGTTCTGCCCTCGGATGCCCTCAAAGCCCATGGTTTCGAGGCCTTTGTCATCGGCAAGGGTGCTTGAACGGACGGGTGAATTTCGCCCTCGCGTTTTCAGAAAGCCCTGCGTTATTATCCCAGCCCCATGTCGAACATCCATCCCGAGTTCCACCGTTTCCTCCACCGCCAGGACAAGGAAAACCTCCTCGGGCAGCGGGGAGTGGTGATCTGGCTCTGTGGCTTGTCCGGCTCGGGAAAGTCCACGATCGCGAACGCCGCCGAGCGGGTTCTCCACCAGCAAGGCCGTTTCACCACGATTCTCGACGGGGATAACCTCCGGACCGGTTTGAATTCAAACCTGGGCTTCACGGACCAGGACCGTCTGGAAAACATCCGCCGGATCTCGGAAGTGGCGAAGATCTTCGTCTCCCAAGGCATCATCACCTTCGTGTCGGCGATCACGCCGCGCGGTGAGCTGCGGGATCTGGCGCGGGGCATCCTCGGGAAAGACCTGTTCGAGGTCTACATCAAGGCAAGCTACGAGGCCTGCGAAAAACGCGACGTGAAGGGACTCTACGCGAAAGCCGCCCGCGGTGAAATCGCCCACTTCACCGGCAAGGACGGTTCTTTCGAGCCGCCGCACAATCCGGACCTCACCCTGGATACGGAAAGAGTCTCCATCGAGGACGCGGCATTTGAGCTTCTTGAAGCCGTGACGGCGAGGATTTCAGTTCATCTTCCGATCTGAAGCCTGCACGATTCCGCGAGCCGCCAGGCCGAAGTCTCCGGGCTTCGGCCTTTTTGGTGGCCCGGATTTGTGTCCCGTGCCTTTCCTCCCGGACCCATTGGGGAAAACCACCCGCCAGCCACGGGAACCTTGATATTTCATGCACCGAATTCCTTTCCTCGATTTCCTCAAGGGGGTGCTGATCTTCCTGGTCGTCTCCGGGCACTTCCTCCAGTACGGGGTCTACCAAGGGGAAGGCTTTTGGGACGATCCGTTTTTCAAGTGGCTCTACATGTTCCACATGCCCTTGTTCATGGCGGTGGCGGGTTATCTATCACAAGCGGGCATCGACAGGGTTTGGCCTCCCCGCGCGATCCAGTCCCGGTTCATGACCTACGTGGTGCCGGTTATCGCCTGGTCAACGCTTTATTGCCTCTCCGTGGGCCTGCTGGGGCGCCCGGTTTCCCGGGAAACGCTGGCGACCCTACCGCCTTATGTATTCAACCAGATCGTCGGTGACCTGTGGTTCCTATGGGCGCTGTTCGGATCCATCGTGGCGACCGCCCTGGTCCGACTTTCGGGGAGGTATTTCCCGGTTGCCTATCCCTTGTCCTTTATCGCGATACTATTCCTGCCGGAGCACGGAAACCTGATCCACTTCAAGTATACCTATCCGTTTTTCCAGATCGGATATGCTCTCGCCCGGTGGGGAATCCCCGGTTTCCTCATGAAGAACCGGCCCGTGGTTCTGCTCGTGGCGCTCGTCCCCGCGATTTTCTGCTATCTGTCGATCACCCGGGCAACCTATGTCTACAACTCGGGAATGCTGCTGACCGCGGAAAACGCCCCCAACCTGCTGTTGCGGTATTCGTCAGCGCTGTCCATGTCGCTGGTGATGTTGTACTGGTTGTATTTTCTCCACAGCCTGCTGTCCGAGAAAGTGAAAGAAGGATTCAACACCTTCGGGCGGGACTCGATCTACATCTACATCATCCAGAACTATGTTTTCATGGTCGTGGACCGGATCGGCGGGCGTTTCCATTTTCCGAAGCCCGGATTGGAAGCCGGCTGGCTCATCGCGCTGGTAGCCGGCTTCATGATCTGCGTGGCTTGTTATCTGGCCGGGATGATCCTTTCCCGCAACGCGTTCGTGGCCGCGGTCTTTTTCGGAAAGAGGGAAAAAAAGCCGTTGATCCCCGTCCAGGCCAGTGGCGGAAACTAATAACATTTGTTCAAATCGGCACCCTCCGGGCACACGCGAACAGCACCGAAAGTGCCGAAAATATCACGGGAAACGGAAGAAGATCCCTTGCCCTCTAGCAGGAATTTTCCTAACCGTGATGGCATGAGATTGAAACCCATGCGATCCGTCGTCCGCGCGAAGCTCCAGTTTGCCGCTCTTCTCGCCCTAGTTTCCGCCAGCCAGGCAACGACCTATTACGTGGATTCCAACACGTCCGCCGGCAACGACTCGAATGCGGGAACCAGCACTTCAGCTCCTTGGCGAACGCTCTCCAAGGTGAACGCGGCCCTCCTGCAACCCGGCGACCAGATGCTGTTCAAACGGGGTGGTGTCTGGCACGGAACCTTGACGATCTCCCGCTCCGGAAACTCCGGCAACGCCATCTACTTCGGCGCCTACGGGGACACGGGCTTGGCGAAGCCCGCCATCCACGGTGACGGCTCGACCGATGCGACGGTGTTCGTGGCCAACGCCGCGAGCTATGTCACCGTCGAGGGTTTCCAAGTCACCAATTTCGACGGTTCCACGATTTTCGACGGTTCGGAGGGCCTCCGCTGCGGCATCCAGATCGGAACCTGGCTTGGCAACCAACAGAACATCCAGATTCTCAACAACGAGGTCTACAACGTCGAAGGATGCAGCAACAGCCCCGACTATCTGGCGCGGGGATTGAGCGGGAGCGTCGGCAACAATCACCAGTATGCCAATGCCGGCATCTTCGGATGCGCGAAATTCAGCTCCAACCTGCTGGTATCCGGGAACCTCGTGCGCGATAGCACTTGCACGGGCATCTCGATCGTGGCGAATCGCGAGGAAGTGGGCGGTGTGCCCGTGGGACAGACGACGGGCCTCGTGATTCAGGACAATGCGGTCAACAACGTCGGCTCGGACGGTATCCTCGTGGTGGAAGCGACGGGAGCCTTGATCCAGCGGAACTCCTGCGTCGGTGCCGGCAACAACAGCGGCATGTCCGCCCGCACGGGAACGGTCCTCGGATACCACGGGGTGGCTGTCGCGGGGATCTGGTCCATGGGATGCACCTCGCCCGTTTTCCAATACAACTACTGCGAGGGCACGAAGAAGGTCGTCTATGACGGTCACGCCTGGGACTTCGACCTGGAGACGGACGGCACGGCGATCTATCAATTCAACTACAGCCGGAACAACGAGGGAGGCTTCGCGCTCGCCAGCCTGGATGCCACTTCCGGAACCCTGAAGAAGATCTTCCGCTACAACATCAGCGTGAATGACGGCCCGCTGCAGGACTCCGACGGGCAAGGCTTCGTCACCGGCACGGCGGATTATTACAACAACGTCTTTTACCGCACGGACGGCCAGGGATTCAAGTTGGTGAACGCGAGCAACAGCCTGGTGAAAGGCAACTTCACCAACAACGTGTTCTACTCCAGCGGGGCCACCACGCACATCACCTATCAGGACAGCGCGGGGACCGACCGGATTTTCGCGAACAACAGCTTCTACGGACACACGCCAGTCAACCCCGGCACCAACTCGCTGACATCCAATCCGCAGTTCGTGAATGCGTCGGGTTCCACCGCCCTCACGGCGGGTTCCCCCTTCACGCTCACGCAATTCCGCGATGCGGTGGCCGGATTCCGGATCCTTGGCAATTCACCGTTGAGAAATGCGGGCACCTCGATCTCCGGCAACGGAGGCTATGATTTCTGGGCCACCGCGCTCTACAATGGAGTCGCGGACATCGGCGCGAATGAAACGCTGCAAGGACCCTACGGTGGGACAGCCGCCTCCATGCCCGGCACCGTGGAAGCCGAAAACTTCGACAACGGCGGGGAAGGCATCGCCTATCACGACGTGGATGCCGCGAACAACGGGGGACAATACCGGACGACGGAAGGCCCGGACATCCAGACACACCCCGGGACCGGTACTTATGACATCGGCTATGTGCAGCCGGGCGAGTGGCTCTCCTACACCGTCAATGTGACGGCAACCGCCAGCTACGACATCTCCTTCCGTGTGGCGGGCGACGGAAGCGGCGGCACCTTCCACCTTGAGGTGGATGGCGTCGACAAAACCGGCACCATGACGATGCCCAACACCGGTGGATGGCAGACCTTCACCTTCCTGACAAAATCCAACGTGGCGCTGACTTCGGGATCCCACGTCCTCAAGGTCGTTTTCGACGGCTGGGGTTCCGCGGGAGTCCTGAACCTGGACAGCATCACCCTCGCCGCATCCGCGATTCCAGCTCCAACCTTCAGCGTCGCCACCGGTACTTATACCAGCACGCAGAACGTCACCATCAGTTCGAGCGTGTCCGGCACCACCATCCGCTACACGACGAATGGCACCACGCCGACCTCCACCACCGGAACGGTCTATTCGTCACCCGTCAGCATCTCCTCCAGCGCCACGCTCAAGGCGGTGGCCTACAATTCACTGACTACCGGTTCCGTGGCTTCAGCGGCCTATGTGATCAATTCCTCCTTCACCGGCGTGACCAACGGTGGCTTTGAAAGCGGATCCAGCGGATGGACCATCGCCTCGACCAACGGGACCCCCGCGGCGGCGGCCCCACTCGGCTATGAAGGAACGAGCGAGGGCTCGCAGGCCATGGTCTTCGGTTCCTCGGACGTGGCGGGCAACGCGACCGTTTCGCAAACCATCACCACGACCTCGGGCGGCAAATATGCGGTGTTGTTCGACTTCGGCGCCTTCGGGGCATCCGGCCAAGCCCAGGCGCTGCGGGTGCAAGCCTTGAATGGCAGCACGGTTCTCAGCACCCGTGACGTGCAAGCTTATGGCCCGGGAACCTACGTGGGCGGCGACGTGGTATTCAGCAGCTACGCGGTGTTCTTCACCGCCACTTCATCCTCCACCATCATCCGCTTCACCGACCTGACGACCCTTACTAACAGCAATGGCTGCGATGGCGTTCTCGACCGGGTCATCGGCAGTGTCGTGGGGACCGTGACCAACGGGAGCTTTGAAACCGGCAGCACGAGCAGTTGGACGATGACGTCCAGCAACGGGAGCGCGGCCGCGGTGCAAGTCCTGACCTACCAGGGACATTCCAACGGCTCCCATGCGGCCGCCTTCGGCGGCTCAAATGTCGCGGGCAACGCGGTGGTTTCACAGGCGATCACGACGATTTCCGGAACCCACTACGCGATTCCCTTCGATCTCGGTGCCTTTGGTGCCTCCGGACAACCGCAACAAATGCGGGTGCAGGCCCTCAACGGCAGCACGGTCCTCGCGACCTTGGACATCTCCGCCACCGGGCCGGGGACCTACTCGGGCGGCGACGTGGTCTTCACGACTTACGTCATCGACTTCCCGGCGGCCTCGTCTTCGACCACACTCCGGTTCACGGACCTGACGACTTCCACCAATAGCAACGGTTGCGACGGAATTCTGGATTTCGTCGGCGGGAACTGAGTCGGACTCGTTTAGAATACAGGGAAAAATCATGGGGCATGGGGTAATTCCCATGCCCCATTTCTCATGCCGTGGGGCAAACAAGCCGGATGACCGAAAAACCACGGTCGTCGCCTCCCTTACGACACTCTCCGCCGAGTCCAAAAGGCCATTAAATCGCATAATCATTACCATTCCACCTAGGTTAATAATTAAAACTTGACCCCGGTCCGGCGGCCTTCTACCACCCTTTGCCTTTTCGCATCATCACCCCATGCCAAACTACCATCTCAGTCACCTCGACCAGCTCGAAGCGGAAGCCATTTTCATCCTGCGTGAAACCGCCGCCCAATTTGAAAATCCCGCTCTCCTGTTTTCCGGTGGCAAGGATTCGATCGTGATGGCGTGGCTCGCCCGCAAGGCCTTCTGGCCGGCACGCATGCCTTTCCCGCTGGTCCACATCGACACGGGACACAACTTTGCGGAAACGATGACTTACCGCGATGAGTTCGTGGAACTTATCCGCGCCAATCTGGTCGTGGGTTCAGTGCAGGAATCCATCGATACCGGCCGCGTCATCGAGGAGAAGGGTCCGAACGCCTCCCGCAACAAGCTGCAGACCGTCACCCTCCTCGACACGATCGAGAAACACCAATACGACGCCTGTCTGGGTGGTGGACGCAGGGACGAGGAAAAGGCC
>CAXTTX010000026.1:0-7647 GCA_964247045.1 uncultured Verrucomicrobiales bacterium
CGGCCGGCCCAGGAAAAGCCGGGCACGGATGGCGTGGCAACGACGTAGAAGGTGTAGTCCGAAGTATTGAATCCGGCGGCGAGGGCGGCGGCGCGGGCATCCGCAAGCATGGTGGTCCAACCTGCGGTGCCGTAGGCGGCATCCGTCTGTGGCAAGGTGACGGTGGGCGTGAAGGTGGAGGCGACGGAGGCCTTGTCGTTGGAATTGTTGCGATAGAACAGGGCGACGTTGTCCTGGTGGCCTTGGGCGGTGGAAATGGAAAGAGGTTCGCTGCCGACGGCGGAGTTCGAGAAGATGGCACGAATGTAGAGGAGGGTTTTCGCTCCTTCCGACCAAGGGGAGTGGGCGGCGCCGCCATCGGGACCGGGGGTCTCCTCGCTGGTGTTTTGCGCGAAAGAGATGGCCGGGACGTCCGCGGCGGAGGGAGCGACCTGGAACTCGCTGCCGCGGAAATACGCGAGGTCCGAAGCGACGGTTGCGGCGGAGGGTTCGCCCGCAAGCAGGACGGAGACCAGCGGCAGGCCGGATGAAACGGGAAGGACGCCGTTTTCGAAGAGGGCGATCTCGTCGTCGATGGCGATGCCTTGGAAGGGAAGGTTGTTCTTGGTGGCGAGAGCGGATCGCCTGCCGTAGACATTGGCGCGGTAGTCGCGGCCCGCGAAGGCGAGCATGCGGGTGAGTTCGGAATCGTGATGCGCGTGATCAGCGCGGGATTCATCCGGGCAGGAGATGTCGAGGGTATAAGTCCCCTTCCCTGCCAGGACTTGCTCGAACTCCGCGGTGATCGCGGGAGGAAGGGATTGGCGGAGACCGGCGGTGGCCGTCATGCCGAGGGCGGATTCCGGATCGGGAGATGAGCCATTTCATGGCGGCGCGGCGGGAGCGGGCGAGCGCGGTGCCACGGGGGAGCATGCCGGCGCGGGAGGCGGGCGATGCGGATTGGTATTCCGCGGACCAGGCGGCGAAGTTGTCGAAGGCGGCGGCGGTGGTTTCGAGGGCTTGGGTTTCCGCGGGATCGAGCGTGTGGTTTGTTGGTTTGGCTGCCTTGAGTCGCGATGAGAGCTTGGCAGTGTCCAAGCGCGGGAGTTGCTGGCTGACCACAGAAGAAGTCGCGGGAGCGGCCGGGACGGGATCTTGCCGGAAGACGAGGAAGACCGCGGAGAGGAGAACCGCGACGACGAGCGCGAGTCTGCCAAGGAGCCGCGGATGTTTCGCTGGAGGGGCAGTCATGGTCTTGCGAAGGAATATTGTTAGGTCCCGCGTGGGACCGTATTTTTCACTTTGAGATGAAATTTATCAGGCGTGAAGATGCAGTGCGGCGTGTCTGAACGAGGAGTCCGGAAGCTAGTACTTTCCCCTCGATAAGACGCGGGAAGGTGTGAATTGCGGCCCTTAGAGTCAATAAGCATATGGGAAAAGCCATGAATTGGATTCACAAGAACGGGAGAGGAAAAGCAGTAAACCCCACGGTTCCGGCGATGCGTTGATGATTCAGCTACAACAAACGATCTCGTTGTCTTTTTTACAACATAATGAGAATCCCAGCGCACAGCTTGCAGCGGGACCGAAAGGCTCCCAAGCTAGGAGGGTCGCCATGCGTCTGCTACTGATCGAAGACAACGCCCCGCTGCGGAACGCGGTCCGCCAGTTTCTGGAGGAGGCAGGCTATCTGGTGGACGCGGCCGTAAGTGGCGACGAGGGACTGTGGGCGGCGGACGGCGGCGGACACGACTTGATTTTGTTAGACCTGATGCTGCCGAACGTGGACGGGATGGAGATCCTGCGGCGGTTGAGGGCGAAGGAAAACCCGGTGCACATCCTGGTGATCAGCGCGAGGGATGGATTGGAAGACCGCCTGCAGGCGCTGGACGCGGGCGCGGACGATTACCTGGTGAAACCATTCCCCCTGTCCGAGGCGCTGGCACGGGTGCGGGCGCTGCTGAGGCGGAGCTACGCGAAGAAGGGTCCGCAAATGCGGGTGGCAGACCTGGAACTGGATCCAATGCGGCGGACCGTGGAGCGAGGCGGCAAGCCGGTGGAGCTGACAGCGCTGGAATACCGTTTGTTAGAATACCTGTTTTACCGCGCGGGGGAGGTGGTTTCGCGAATGGACATCTGGGAACGGGTCTTTGAGGACGGAACGGGCGGGACGAGCAACGCGGTGGATGTCTACATCGGCTACCTGCGGAAGAAACTGAATCCGGACGGTTTGCCCAACTTGATCCAAACGCGGCGCGGCCAAGGATACATCCTCGAGGAGGAACCGTCGTGAATCCGCCGTCCATCCGGCAGAGGCTGCTCTTGCGTTGCGGCCTCGCCACGGGGCTGCTGCTGTTCCTGCTTTCCACGGGCGTTTATTTGATCGTGCGCCAAAGCCTCTACCGGGAGCTGGACGAATCGATCCAGCAAACGGCGGCGTTGCTGGCGAACCAGGTGGAGTTGGAAGGCGGCGAGATCAACTACGAGTGGCAGGAGGGACTGGGGACCAACCAGGCCATCGCCTCTGACGACCTGTTCCAGTTCTGGAATGAAAAAACGGGGGTAACCACGCGGTCGCCCGACCTCTACCATGGGGATCTGCTGAAGTTTACTGGCGAAGACGGGAGGCCCGCGCTCAGGAACATCCGTCTGCCGGGGGGGCACCGGGCGCGGGCGGTGGGGACGCGGATCTACCCGTTTGTCCTGCCAGCCGAAATGGCAGCCATGAAGGAGCGCAACCAGGTGATCGATCCCCGAACGCTATCCCACATCCTGGTGGTGGCACGGGATTCCGAGCCGGTGCATCGCACGCTGGAGCATCTGAGGCTGATCCTGGCGTGCGGGGCGGTTCTGATGCTCGGCATCGGCTTCATGGTGATCGAGCGGGTGGTGAGGAGAGCGCTGCGTCCGATCGACGAACTCGCCGAGCAAGTCCACGCCCGTGCGGAGCACCAGCTCGACGTGGCGCTCGATGTTCCGGGCGAGCTACCCTCGGAATTGGCGGGACTTGCGAAGAATTTCGACACGCTGTTGTGGCGCGTGGCGGCCATCCGGCAGCGGGAAAGGGATTTCATCCGGCATGCGGCACACGAGCTGCGGACGCCCATCGCGGGGCTGCGGGCGACGACGGATCTCGCCCTGTCACAGCCAAGGGAAGCGGCGGCATATGCCTATCACCTGGCGACTTGCCAGAAGACCGCGATTGAACTGGGGGAACTGGTGAAGCGTCTGTCCGCCTTGTCGCGGATCGGCCAGGGGAATTCGCCGCCGGTCCTGGAGGCCGTGGACCTTGGAGGGTTGACCGGGGAATGCCTGCAGGCTTTTGCGGGAGTGTTCGAGGAACGCGGGCTGAAGGTAAAAAAGGATTTCGGGGCGGACCCGCTGGTTGCGAAAGCCGACCGTGCACTGGCACGGATCATCCTCAACAACCTGCTGGATAATGCGGCCTCTTACGCGAGCGAAGGAAGCGAAGTGGTGATCGAAGGGAGCAAGCATGCCCAAGTGGTCGAGATCCGGGTCTCCAACATTTGCGACGACACGCCGGGGGACCTCAACCGGCTGTTCGAGCCCTTGTTCCGGAAGGAGACCTCGCGCACGGATTCGGGAGCCCATTTGGGAATCGGGCTCACGCTGAGCCTGGAAGCCGCGAAGTCGATGAGCGCGGGATTGAAAAGCCGGATGGCGGAGGAGAAGCGGATCGAATTCGCGCTCACGCTTCCGAAGGCGTGAGGTTCGTGAGAGACGGATTGCTTTCCGGAATATATGAGAGGATAGATGAGGCCATGAACTGGGTACATTGGGCGCTGCTTTCCGCATTTTTCGCAGGGGTGACGGCGGTGCTGGCGAAGGCGGGGGTGGAGGGAGTGGACTCCAATCTGGCGACGGCGATACGAACCGTGGTGATCCTGATTTTTTCCTGGCTCATCGCGTTCGCGGTGGCGAAGCCCGGGGAGATGCTGAATTTCAGCGCGAAGACCTGGTGGTTTCTCGGCTTCTCCGGTGTGGCGACGGGGCTGTCGTGGATGTGCTACTTCAAGGCGATGCAACTTGGCGAAGCCTCACGGGTGGCACCGGTGGACAAGCTGGGAGTGATCTTCGTGATCATCCTTGCGGCAGTCTTCCTGAAGGAGAAAGTCACACTGCAACACGTCGCGGGGGGATTGCTGGTGACGGCCGGGGCCATCGTGCTGGCGTGGAAGGGCAAGTAGGAAGCGCCCTTGAAAGTGCGCGGGTGAAAATATTTCCTGCTCTCACCGGTTTCTCATCTCGCGCTTGGTAAACCCGGGGCAGATGACGCGAGTCCCTTTCCGAAATAGCTCCCGAACCAAGCGACTGGCGATCTGGCTGCTGGGCATTCTCATCGTTTGCCGGGTGGTCATGATGGTGACGCTCCCCCACATCGATACTTCGGAATCCCGCTATGCGGAGATCTCGCGCAAGATGGTGGAGACCGGGGACTGGATCACCCCGCAATTCGATTACGGCATTCCCTTCTGGGCCAAGCCGCCGCTGTCGATGTGGATGTCCGCGGCAGGGATGGAGATTTTCGGCACGAATGAGTTCGGCTCGCGAATCGTGATCTTTCTAACGTCTCTGGGGGTGTTGGCGATCGTGGCTCGTGCCGCCCGCCGCGAAATGGGAGCCACCACCGGGCTGGTGGCCGCCGCCATCCTGATGGGGATGCCGTTGTTTTTCTACTGTTCCGCGGCGGTGATGACGGATCTGGCGCTGGCATTGGGAACCACGCTGGCGATGACCTCCTTCCGGGCGGCGCTGCTGGAGAAGTCCCGCCTGCACGGGTATTTGTTTTTCACCGGTCTGGCGATCGGACTGCTGGCGAAAGGACCGCTGGCGCTGGTGCTCATCGCGCCTCCGGTTTTCGGATGGACGCTTCTTGGCAAGCGTTGGCGGGAAGTGTGGAGGTCCATCCCCTGGTTCACGGGAACCTTGCTGATGCTGGCGCTGGCGCTCCCGTGGTACATCGCGGCCGAACACAAGACGCCGGGGTTCCTCGATTATTTCATCCTCGGCGAGCATTGGAAGCGGTTCGTCGTGCGGGGCTGGCAGGGCGACCTTTATGGCAACGCGCATTCGGAAACACCGGGCACGATCTGGTTGCACTTGCTGATGGTGACCTTCCCCTGGTGCCTGGGGTTGCTGGCACTGCCCTTCCGCCGTTGGCGGGAAGCAAAGGCGCTGGCCCTCGCGAACGACGGAAGGGTGCTTTACTGGGCGCTGTTCGCGATATGGCCGATTGTGTTCTTCACGCCCTGCCGCAACATCATCGCGACCTATCCGCTGCCGGCATTGCCGCCACTGGCGTTGCTGCTTGCCGAGTTGGCGGGGTCCATCCGGGCCAGACGGGAGCCAACCAAGCGGTTTCATCCGTTTCACCGGGGGCTGGTGATTCCCTGTGCCGCGTTCACCGTGGTAGCGGCCGGCGTTTGCGCGCTCGCCCCGTCGTTCCTGCCGAAGCGGAACGAGCGTGAGATTGTGCAGGGTTATGAAAGCCGCCGGTCCAAGGACGACAAGCTCGTCTACTTTGGTGCCCGCCGTTATTCCGCGGAGTTCTATTCCGGCGGGAAGGCCGGATGGACCGAGTCCGTGACGGTTGTGCAAGAAAAGCTGGATGCGAGGGGACGGCTCTATGTGGCCGCCACGGAACGGAACTTCGGCCGGCTTCCATCGGCGATCCAGCAACGCCTGCAACCCGTGATGAAACGCGGCGCCAAGGAAACGACTCTCTACATGGAGCGCGAGGAAGCGGCGGCCATCACCGGCATCGAAAAAGCGAAAAATGCCCCTTCGGGAGGCTGAACCACGAACCACCATGATTCCTCTCACTCACTCCACCTCGGAGCCCACCGCGACCCAAACGCAAAATGTCGGCAAGTCCACGCGCCCTTGGATCACCTGTGTGGTCCCGGCCTACAACGAAGCGGTAGGCATCGCCAGTTTCATCAACGAGCTGTGCGCCCATCTGGCGGGATTGACCGAAATCTACGACGTCATCGTGGTGGACGATGGCAGCCGGGATGGCACCGGGTTGGAGGTGATCTCCGCGTCGGGAGGGCTTCCTGTCCGGTTGATCGGGCTTTCCCGGAATTTCGGCAAGGAAGCGGCGATCGCCGCGGGCTTGGACGAAGCGGAGGGCGAGGTCGTCGTCATCATCGACGCAGACTTCCAGCAGCCGATTTCGTTGATCAGCGAGTTTGTCCGGCAATGGCAGCACGGCTATGAGATGGTCTATGGTCTGCGTAACGACCGGAAGACGGACCCACCGATCCGGAGGTGGCTGAGCCGGACGTTCTACAAGATCCTGAGCCGGGGAGCGAACATCGAGATCCCGCCGGATGCGGGGGATTTCCGCCTGATGGACCGCCGGGTGGTCCAGGCGCTGCGGCAACTGCCGGAGCGCGGCAAGTTCATGAAGGGGCTGTACAACTGGGTGGGCTTCAGCCAAGTTGCCGTGCCATTCGATTACGGGGAAAGGCGTAACGGTGACTCCAAGTTCCGGCTTGCAAGCTTGTTCGACCTGGCGATGACCGGGCTGACGTCCTTCTCATCGTTTCCGCTGCGGATTTGGGTGGCCTTGGGTTCGGTCATCTCCGGGATCTCGATCTTGTATGCGGTTGGTATCCTCGTGCGGACGGTCATCCGTGGCACGGATGTGCCGGGCTGGGCAACGCTGGCGGTGGCGGTCACCTTCCTGGGTGGCATCCAGTTGCTGTCGATCGGGATCCTGGGTGAATACGTGGCGCGGATTTTCAACGAGGTGAAACAGCGGCCGGCTTATCTGGTGGCGGAGCGGCAGGGCCACGGCCCCAGCAAGCCTCCCGTCTAGAAGCAACCGAGCCCCGATCACGGGCTTCTCACCATTCTCTCATGTTCGACCTGCCAAGGTGCCAGGGCCGATGCGACACCGACTGCTGTATTCGCTTCCCGCCGCGATCGTGATCGTGGGAAGCGCGGCATTGGTGGCCGTGATCATCCTGGGCATCCGGACCGTGCTGGGCCTGAAGCCGAGGGAGGACGCGGCAGCCGTCGACTCCTGATCCATCCACCTCCATCATGCGTTTCCTATTCCGTTCAACTCCCGCGCGGCTCGCCGTGATTGCCTTCGGCTTGTTTTTCACGCTGTCCCTGCTGTCGCGGATCCTGTTGCTGGCACAGGCCATGCATGACGTGACATGGAACCTTTCGCTGTGCGGGGCATTCTTGTGCGGAATCTTCTACGATGCCGCGGCGGGCGTGTTCGCGGCATTGCCCTGGCTGTTGTTCGGAACGGTCATGCCGGTTCGTTTCCTCCGGAAGAAGGCCGGCCAGATCACGCTGGCGGTGCTGATGACGGTTTTCGCGACCGTGTTGATCTTCATCACAGCGTCCGAGTGGTTCTTCTGGGACGAGTTCGGGGCACGTTTCAATTTCATTGCCGTGGACTATCTGGTATGGACGCAGGAAGTGCTGGGGAACATCACGGAGTCCTATCCCATGGGTCCGATCCTAACAGGAATCGTTTTGTTCGCGGCGGGGGTCGCACTGGTTCTGCACAAGACGGGCCTGCTGCGATGGGCTCCGGCGGGCACCACCACGTGGAAGGACCGCTGCGCGAGCGCCGGAGCGGGCCTTGCCCTGGCCGGTTGTGCCGCGGCGTTCGTGAGCCAGTCC
>CAXTTX010000026.1:7665-24058 GCA_964247045.1 uncultured Verrucomicrobiales bacterium
GCTGCCTGCCTTCTCCAACCAATACAACGGCGAACTGGCGAAGAACGGCTGCTGGTCCTTCATGGCGGCATTCCGGCGGATGGAACTGGATTACACGACCTGGTATCCCACGCTGCGTCAGGAGGAGGCACTGGCAGGAGCGAGGAAGCTACTGGCAACGCCGACTGAAAAAGCCGCTTCCACGGACAAGGACGAGCTGCGCCGGACCATCACGGCGAAAGGACCGGAGCATCCATGGAATGTGATCCTCGTCTGCATGGAGAGCTTCAGCGGCGACTACATGAGCTATGCGGGAAACAAGGACAAGCTGACCCCGAACCTCGACCGGCTGGCGGAGCAATCCGTCTTCTTCGACAATCTCTATGCGACGGGGACGCGCACGGTGCGTGGCATGGAAGCGCTGACGCTGAACCTGCCGCCAACACCGGGGCAATCGATCATCTACCGGCCGGAAGGGACCAACCTGGTCACGACCTTCACTCCCTTTGTGAAGCGCGGCTATGACTGCGCGTTCTTTTACGGCGGGGATGGGCGCTTCGACTACATGAACCGGTTCTTCTCCACCGCGGGCTGCCGGATCATGGATGTGAACGCGTGGGAGAAAAAGGACACGACGTTCAAAACCTCTTGGGGCGCATGCGACGAAGACTTGTTCAACAAGACGATCTCCGAAGCGGACAAGAAACACTCGGAGGGCAAGTCGTTCAGTTACTTCTGCATGACGACAAGCAACCACCGGCCGTATGATTTCCCGGCGGGCCGCATCGACCTGAAATCCCACACGGGGCGGAAGGCGGCGGTGAAGTATTCCGACTGGGCGGTGGGGGACTTCATCGCGAAAGCGAGCACGCGGCCGTGGTTCAAGGACACGCTGGTCATCTTCTGCTCGGACCACTGCGCGAGCAGCGCGGGCAAGGCCGAGCTGGACGTGACGAAATTCCACATCCCGGCGATGATCTACAACCCGGGCCTGGTGACGCCAAGGAAGGTGAGTGAACTGTGCAGCCAGATCGACGTGATGCCGACGGTCTTCGGCCTGCTGAACTGGAACCACGACACGCTGGGCTACGGCCACGACCGGCTGGCGGAAAGTCCCCCACCGGAGCGGGCGTTCATCAGCAACTATCAGAAGATCGCCCTGCTGAGGAAAGACGGGCTGGCCATCCTCAAGCCGAAGCGCGAGAGCACGCTCTACAATTGTGAACTGCGGAGCGGTTCGCTCGCGCCGATGGCGGCGGGCGCGGGCGGCGAGTTGCTGGACGACACGATCGCCTACTACCAGAGCGCGTCGTGGCTATTTGGCACGGGGAGGCTGAAGAACCATGACAAGAAGTTGCCGTAAGAATTTCCAAGCCGATCCGGCAGATCGTGTCGGCCACCTGGCAGCGCGTTTTGCAACCCGTGGGGACTGAGGATGAGGTACAGGTCGGGCTTGCCGGGGCCGGAGGATAAAGCCATCCTGCCTGCGATGCTCCGCCCCATCGCCCTTCTTTCCCTGCTGCTGGCGTTTGCCAAGCCCGCGTCCGCGCAATCGTATGCCCCGGTCGGCGAGAAGCCGCCGCAACTCGCGAGGGAATTCCGCGGCGCGTGGATCGCCACGATTTACAATATCGATTGGCCGAGTTCGTCCGGGCTAAGCATGGGCGGCCAACAGGCGGAACTGCGGGGCATCCTGGACAAGGTGGCGGCGCTGAAGATGAACGCCGTGATGTTCCAGGTGAGGGCCCAGTGCGACGCGACCTATGCCTCGTCCCTGGAGCCGTGGAGTTCCAGCCTCACAGGGGCGATGGGCCGTGGACCGGGGTATGATCCCCTCGCCTACTGCATCCAGCAGGCGCACGCGCGCGGCATCGAGGTGCACGCGTGGTTCAATCCTTTCCGCGCGCTTTCGAACAATGCGCAGCAAGTGGCCGGGAACCACGTGACGCGGACTGATCCGCAGATCACGAAGCGTTTCGGGACGATGACGTGGTGCGACCCGGCGATGGACGAAACGCGGGCGCGGGCGCTGCGGGTGGTCCTGGATGTCGTGAAACGCTACGACGTGGATGGGGTGCATATGGACGACTATTTCTACCCCTACCCTTCCGGAAACCTGCGCTTTGCCGACGGGAAGTCACCGGCACAGCGGCGGTCCTACGTGGACAGCTTCGTAAGCAATCTGTACGGGGCGGTGAAGCGGCAGAAACCATGGGTGCGGGTGGGCATCAGCCCGTTCGGCATCTGGCGGCCGGGTGTGCCGTCCGGCATCGAGGCGGGACTGGACAGCTACGAGCAACTGGCCGGGGACTCGCGTAAATGGCTGAAGAACGGCTGGGTGGATTACCTGGCGCCGCAGCTCTATTGGCGCATCTCGCCGCAGAAACAGAGCTTTCCGCTGCTGCTCGAATGGTGGCGGCAGCAGGGATCGCGGCCGGTGTGGCCCGGAATCGCGACGGAGCGCATTGGCAGCGCCGATGGTCGCGGAGCCTCCGAGATCACGAGCCAGATCGACCTGAGCCGGCGGATCGGTAAAAACTGGAACGGCCACATCCACTGGAGCGCCAAGAGCCTGGTGAGGAACCAGGGCGGCATCGCGACCAAGCTGGCAGCGACCTATACGCAACCGGCGGCCATTCCCCCGATGCCATGGGTGAACAACGGAAGCCCGGATGCGCCGGGCGTGAGCGCGGCCGTCGAGGGCGAGAACACGGTGGTCCGCTGCGTCCCCGGGAACGCGGCCAAGCTGGCCATCCAGGCGAAAATCGGCGGGGCTTGGAAGACGGTGCAAATTGTTCCCGCTTCTTCCCAGAACTTGAAGATCCCGAAAGCGGATGCGGTGGCGGTGACGGCGCTGGACCGCTTCGGGAATGCCAGCGCGCCGAAGGTGCTCGGCTTGCGCTGAGGAAGGAAAGGCTCTTTGGCCATGAGCGAACCCGGATTCGACCCCTACAAGCCGCCGGTGGACTCCGAGTGGGGAATTCAGGGGATGGCGGCGCTGGCTGAACTGGTAAAGGCCTGGGAGAAGCTGCGGATGCTCTACAACGCGATCATGATCCTGCCCGGGCTGGGGGTGCTGGCGCTGTGGATCAGCCGGACGAGCATGCCGTGGCCGGTGGTTTTGATCTTCGGGCTGGCGACCGGAATCGCGGCAAACGGGGCGTTTTTCGCAGGGCCGCTGGCGGAATTGTATATCCGGGGTCTGTTCCGGGGCGGGGAAATCATCGGCAAGGGCCGGTGGCTGATTTTCTCCGCCGGGCTGGTGGTTTCCGCCGGGGTGATCGTGGTGGCGGCGATGATCCCGATTTTGTGGCCGGGGTGAGGAGACGGGCGAACCCTACCAACAGGACACTCAACGCGAGCGTGGCAGCGGGCCGGGAACCGTGGCCTCCAGCACCGGTGGAACCGGGATGGGAACCTTTCTTGCCTCAAGCGCGTCCCTCGCCGCGCCGCGGACCTGGAAACTCACGTCAAAGGAGCCGTCCTTGCCACTTTCCTGATAGTAAGCGGCAGGATGATCCAGATACGCCAGGAAGAGGGAATTATCCGCGGGGTCTTCCCAGCGGCTCAAGAGGCGGAGGCCCGTTTCCAAGGCCTGGCGATTCGCGTAGTAGGTGAACTCATATGGCAGGTCCTTCGCCGCGGCATACCACCACTTCCTCCTCGCGGGAGTGTTTTCTTCGCCAAGCGCTTTTCTAACCAATACCTTGAGGCTTTCCGGAGCATTGGACATAACATCCCTTCTGGAATGGGAACTGATCAAAGACAATCCATCTAGCGGATCCTCCGCCAACAGCCTGCCGAGGATCGCGAACTCCCAAGGCTGGGCTTCCGGTCCGGAAAGACCAGACGCAAGACTCGAATAACAATCACCAGTCATTTTCCGGTCCAAGGCGGCGTTCTTCTCCAGCCAATTACCCGCTTCCAAGGTCTTTCCCCGCCGCACCAAGCCCCGAAATGCGGCAACGGTCCACCGTCTGTCGCCAGTGTCCAATATCGCCATCAGGCGGACCGCAGGCACCTCCGCTTCCGGCCTGGAGGCAATGAAAGACATGGCGGAGCTGCTTTCGTCGTCTTTTCCCGAGAGCCGCGCGTGTTCCGCGAGCACCAGGAGCTTGGCCAAGGTTTCGGCGTCTGCCATGCGGGTTTCCTCCTCGAAGCCAAAACTGTTTAGCAATTGCGGGCCAGACGCGAGGATGCGCCAGACGATCGCCCGGAATTTTTCGGGGCTGCCATAGCCGGGCTCTTCCGGGGATTCACGGAGTGCTTCCAGGCATCGCGTGGAGAACGACTGGAAGTTGCCTCTGATGACCCATGGCTTGGCAAGGATGCCTTGGATCGCCTTGATGGCCGTTTTCTCTTTGCCGCTCGCGGTTCCGCGACGGAGCTTTTCCGTGATCGCTTCCTGCAGGAGCACCCGCTGCCCGAGGCACAGGTCCGCGTGACGTGCCAGTTCCAGAATCGCGACCACCTCCTCCGCGTTGCACGCGAGTTCCGAGGATTTCCAATCTCCATCCAGCAGCCCCTTCTCGCATCCAACCAGGCACCGGAGCCCGGGATTGTAGATCCGCATCGCTTTCTCCGTTTCGGCGGGGAAGTGCTTGCCCGGAATCGGCTCGCTCATGATCCCGAGGAATTCGTATCGCTTTTCGCAAGGAGCGTCTCCCTTGTCCAGCCGTGCCGCTCCCAAGGCGAGGGCGTGCCGTGGAGGAAGATCCCGTGGCACCGGCACGGTTCCGCATCCCAGTTCGGGCAGCTGGTTGAAGAACCAATACTCCCCCACCTTCACCTGGCTCCGAGGCTTGAACAATTCACCTATCACACCTTTCGATGGCTGGTCCGTGTCGTTCACCAGATAGACAACCATGTAACCGGCGGAGACATCGGCAGGATCCGGGACCATGGAAAGACGATCCTTGGGGTAAACCAGGTGGGATGGAATTTGAGCCACCGGAATAACTTCGCGAAAGGCGTATCCATTGTCGTAAGCCGGGCTCTGCTTGTCCTTGAAAAAAGTCCCCGGTGCCGGTCCCACTGCTGGGGCTGGATCGGCAACAGCCGCCTGTATCCCCGCGCAAAAAACCAGCAGCGCGGGTATCGGCATCGCTTTGATGCTGAGAAGGGCCGGATACATTCCGACCCGAGCAAACGAGATTCCGCAGGTCATTGCAAGTCTGCCGGTCTGACCCCCGGGCGGCTGACATGTAATTTGCCGATGGCAGGCCGGGGAGGGCCCGAAGCGTCCCGGACCGCAAGCAGCCCGCTGCGATTTGGCCGGAGGACGACCTTGTTTATCAGGGGCCGGCTGGCCCACCTTGAATTTCTTCATTCCGGAGGTTTTTTCCATCGGCAAAACCGTCCTGAAATCATGCCCCCGGGCTCGCAGCAGGGCTGTGAAGCCAAAGCGGCAGCAGGGTTGCCGCGGTCCCAGGCGCTCCGCGCTTATCTCCGCCCTTGCCACGGGGCGGCGGAGCGATTTGACTGCCCGCCCACTTTACATTTCCTCACCGTGAAAGCCCACGAACTTTATACCGCCGTCGATCCCACCTTCATCAACCAGATGCTCGACTGGTTCCGTGCCAATGACCGCAATGTCTACCGCTCCGCGGTGGCGACGCTGGCCGGGAACCGCAAGCTTCGGCCGGTGTTCATCGAGAAGAAATCCATGGTGGACCAATACGCCTGGATCCACAAGACGCTGAAGTTGAAACCCTGTGACACCATCGGCGAGCACCTGTTGCAAGCCTACCTGATGGCCGGGCAACAATCGCTGCTGGCGATGTTCTGCGACGGCATGGGCATCCCGCACGACGGCAAGGGCTCGGTGGTGGGCGACCTGCCCAAGAAAATGGATGCGGAACGCCTGAATGCGACCATCGACCGCCTGACGGAACTTTTCGACCACAAGCTGGTGACGGTGTATCTGATCTGCTTCAACATGCAGGTGCCGGGCGGCTGGCCGGAGTTGAGCGCGAAGCTGGAGTCCGACGAGCGTCTCAAGCTGGCTTGAAGAGGTAGAGAGTTTTGGGTTGAAAGTTGAGAGTTATCAGGACTCTTCGTTCCAATTCTTCCCTCTCATCTCCCAACTCAGACCTTCAACCAATCTTCCATGCCCCGGGTTTACATCAAGACCTACGGTTGCCAGATGAACGAGCGCGACTCGGAGCAAGTCGCGCGGATGTTCAGCGAGGGTGGCTATACGGTCACGCCGGATGAGAACGAGGCGGATGCGGTGTTGATCAACACTTGCTCGGTGCGCGACCAGGCGGAGCAGAAGGCGCTCGGCAAGATGGGCACGATGATGTCCAGGAGCCGGGACCGGAAGCACGTGGTCTATGGCTTCATGGGCTGCATGGCGCAATCGCGCGGCGAGGAGCTTTTCAAGTCGGTGCCGAGCCTGGACGTCGTGGTGGGCACGCAAAAGTACCACAAGGTTTTCGAATACGTCGATGGCATCCTGAAGCGGCGTCTGGAGGCGCGGATGGATGACCCGCTGTATTCGCTCCGCGGCACGACGGTGTGCGACACGGCGGAAGAGGAAGGCTCGCAGAACACGATCCGTGACCACGTCCCGAAGGCGCGCGAGGCCACGTCCTTCGTCTCCATCATGCAGGGCTGCAACATGCGTTGCTCCTTCTGCATCGTGCCGGACACGCGCGGCAAGGAACGGGGGAGGCCCATTTCCGACATCGTGGGCGAGGTGAAACACCTGGCGGCACACGGGGCGAAGGAAGTGACGCTGTTGGGCCAGATCGTGAACCTTTACGGCCGGACGGAGTTTCCGAAAGTGGATGGTAAGTCGCCCTTCGTGCAGTTGCTGGAAGCGGTGCATGAGGTGGAAGGCATCGAACGCATCCGTTTCACCTCGCCGCATCCGATCGGTTACCGGGATGATCTGGTGGCGGCGTTCACCTATCTGCCGAAGCTCTGCCCGCACATCCATTTCCCGATGCAGAGCGGCTCGGACCGCATCCTGAAGGTGATGCGCCGACCTTACAAGAACGCGAAGTTCGTCGAGATCTGCGAGAAAATGAAGGCGGCCCGACCGGGACTTGCGATCACGACGGATATCATCGTCGGCTTCCCCGGTGAGACGGAGGAGGATTTCCAAGCGACCATCGACACGGTGGAACGGCTGAAATTCGACAACGCTTTCGTGTTCCGTTACTCGAAGCGCCGCAACACGCCCGCCGCGGAAATGGACAGGCAGCTCGAGGAAGCCGTGAAGGAGGAACGCAACCAGCGGCTGCTGGCGGTGGTGGACCGGCTGGCGATTGCGAGCAACGCGATGATCGTGGGCACCATGCAACAGGTGCTGTGCGAGGGGCCTTCCAAGAACAACGCGGCGCGTCTGACGGGAAGGACGCCCCAGAACAAGATCGTGATTTTCGATGGAGATGTGGAGCGGTTGACCGGGCAGGTGCTGGACATCCAGATCGAGCAATCGACGGGGTTCACTTTGTTCGGGACGGCGTGCCTCGCGTGAGGGCAAAAAGGTAGGGAAAGGATAGAGGTAGGAACGGCGCATTGGCTTGCCCAGCTCCCCCCTCCGAACCGGACGGGCGGATCTCCCGCATCCGGCTCTCCAGTCCGGAACCGTCCGGAGGATTTTGGCCGGGCAACCCCACGCCGCAAGGCTACCCGCGTTTTTGCTGGCCACGCCCATTGGGATCGTTAGAACCAGGCATCATCGCGCGCCCTGCCGTGATTTGACGCCCTGGCCCCTCCCCATGTCCTCGAAATCCCTCCTCCCCGTTCTTTTCGCGAGTCTCTTCCTCACCTGTTCCCACGCCTGGAGCGCGGTTGAGGCCGGGGGATTTTCCGCGACGTTTTTCCACCAGACCCTCCGCGGAAGCCTAATGGGCGTTCCCCAGTTTCCACCGTTTTCCACCAGCAGTTCCGGCGGAGATTCCCACGGCGGTGAATGGATTTACTCCGGTTCCAGGTCCCGTGTGTCTTTCAGCGGCGATGTGAACAACCAGCGGGCAAGGCTCCGCATGGCCGTGGACGCCGAACACATGATGTCCGTCTCCTATACCCTGCAATTCAGTTTCACCACGGATTCCGGGTCCAACACCCTTTACTGCAATGAACCGCCGCAATCCTTCCGCGACGATCCGAATATTCCCGGGGGCAGCCCCCTCGTCCTGGTGCTCTCCGTGGCGAAATACGTGGGAGGAGGCCTCCAGGGCGTGACAAGGAAGCTCGTTCCGGGCTATCCCCTCCGCGCGCTGGACATGTTCGAGTTGGAACCCAATTCCAACTACCTGGTTACGTATACGGCCACCAATTCCCTTGTGGACTCGGTCGGATACTTCTCCGGTGGCGCGGGTGGAAGCGTCCTGCTTTCCTTCAATTCCCAGCCAACCCCCGGCGATTACGAGGACTTCGACGATTTCTCCGACATTCCGGCCTCGGACATCCTGGCCGCCGGATTGATGGGTGCGAACGCGGCCCTCGGCGCGATCCCATTCGGCGACGGCGTGGCGAACCTGCTCAAGCTCGCCTTCAACATGAAGCTCTCCGGTCCAGACAACCACGTCATGGCCCCGGGCGGCACTTCCGGGTTGCCACTGGGAAGACTCGTCGAGACCAATGGCGAACTCTTCTGGCAGTTCCAATACATCCGCCGCAAGGACAGTTCGCTGGCTTACGGGCCGAAAAAATCCACCAGCCTAGTGCCCAGCTCTTTCGTCCAGGCGACCGGCACCGTGACCGTGGAGAGCGTGGATGCCAAGTGGGCGCGGGTGATCATCAACGAGCCATTTCTCCCCACGCAAAACCCCGCATGGTTTGGCACCGTCGAGGTCACGGCGCCCTGATATCCGGCCGGGACTCAATAATCGCTGCCTGGGACACCCATCCATAAATGGCTTGGCTATTTTCGGACGTCCCTGTGGGACTTACACCAGACGCCTGACGGCTTAATTCGGAGCTGGCGGGAGGGGAATGGTGTTAGGTGGTGCCGGGTTGTTCATGGGCATCGGATTGTTCAACGGGGCAGGCCCGCCCTGGGTCTGTACCTGCGGTGCCGGCGTCTGCATCGGAGGCGTATTCGACGGAGAAGTTGTTGGTGGCCCGGGCTGCACGGGCAAAGGAGCCGGGTTGACAGTATTGGCGGTGAGGCCGTTCGCAGGCAACGGTGTCGCGGATGCCGAAGGTACTGAGGGAACGGGCTTGTGCACGCCTTGGGCGATCCAATCATGGATGCGGGTGAGTTTCTGGATCACCTTGTCCGCGAGGATGAACGGATAGGGATCGGCAAGACCCATGCTGCGATTGAGGCCATTGAGAAGCAGGCTGACGTCCTGCCATTGGCGGGCAATTTCCGCGAACGGCCGGCCCAGCGGAAAGCTGATGACTGTTTCGCCTCCATTTTTACGGATCACCATGCCCTCGCCAGCGGCGGTTTCCAAGGTGTCCATGATATGCATGTAATGCGCCCAGGTCTCCGCCCAATCTTCCCAAGGATGTGCCGCGGCGTAGGCTGAAACGTGGTTCTGCTGCCAATTCCGCGGGGCGCCTTTGGCATAGTGATTTGAAAGCGCGGTCTGATAGTCCACCGTGTCATCGCCAAAAACCGAACGGAAATCCTGGAGATGGGGGCCGCCATCCACAAGGAGATCCCAGTAGTAGTGGCCAATCTCGTGGCGGAAATGGCCCAGAAGGGTGCGGTACATTTCTCCCATTTCGAGACGAGCCTTTTCCCGCTTCGAGTCGTCCGCCTCGACGAGATTGATGGTGATCAGTCCGTCCGCATGGCCGGTGAAGACCTTCTCTCCGCCGGCCGGGACATCCTCCAAGAAATCGAAAGCAAGACCGGTGGCGGGATCCTCTTCCTTCGGGCATACCGGCAGTCCCAGGGAAAGCAGTCCGTAAATGAGGCGGCGCTTGGCATTTTCCAGCTTGAGCCAGGCCGGGGAATTCGCCGGTTTCGACAAGTCCGGAATAATGTGGTTGAGGCGGCAAGAGAGGCAATAGACGTTCTTGCAATCGGCGGCGACCATCCAGTTGCAGGCGCCCGCGGTCTTGTGGTTCCCACAGCGGCGATATAAGCCCGCGGCATCAATCCGCTGCAGGCTGGCATCCTTGCCGGGCGGCGCGAATGTCGCCATCTTGAGCTCACCGGGGAGGAATCCCAAGTCAGCCTGGCAGGAGATACAGAACGAGTTCAGGAAGAACACTCGGTTGCCACATTTGCCACAATTGAAGTTTTTCATCGGGATTTTACGAAATCGGGAAAGCGGGGTTTCCGGCCTGTGAATTCTCCAACAGATCCCGCTTTGTGCAAGCACCCTCTCACCAGGGGTTTCGGCGCAAGAAGCCGGTAGGAAGCGCGGACTTGCGGGATTCCGCCGGAAAATGTTCCTTGTGCGCCATGAATGAGACCGCCATCGCCACCTACCTGACACGGAATTTCGAGGACGTCCAATCGGAGACCAGCGACGGAAGTTCTTTCTTTTTCCACGGGCGGGACCACCAATTCCCCTTCGCGACCCTGGTGACGACGGACCTGTATGACCAGGCGTCCAACCTCGCCCGGCCGGGGATCTTCCGGCTGAACATCGGGGCGCGCAGGGATACTTTCGTGTCCTTGTTCGGGGCTCCCCCTGCGCGGGCGGGAGCGGACGGGACCGTCGAGACCGGGCACGATTTCACCGAATTGGACCGGCTGATGCCGCACCCGGTTTACGGGTCGATGTTCTGGGTCTGTATTCTCAATCCCACCGGGGAAACCTTTGAGAAGGAAGTTCGCCCCCTGCTCGAGGAAGCCTACGAAATGACGGCGGGGAAGTCGGCGAAGCGGGCATCGAAGGGTCAGTCCTGAAAAAATTTCAGGGAATCCACGCGTGCCGGGAGAAGCGATTTCCCCTTGTGCCAGCAGGATCGCTTCCGCGGTGGACGGGGTTTGCAAGCGACTCACAACGCGAAGGATGACGCGATTTCCTGATAGAACATCCCATCGCTACCGGAGTGGGAAATCCCCGCCGTTGCGTCGTTCCACGGCCTCCGGAGCCACGCGGAACATAACAGATGGCACGCCGGTTGCTGACGCACGGGGTTAACAACACACTCCCTACGCGTTCGCGGGCTTGCCCCTAACAACAAAGCGTGCTAAACAGATCCTAATTATCAAGCTTCCCTTGTCATGACCACGCGCACCCCGATCGATACCCGGTTTTTACTCCGGCAGGTTTCCTCCCTGAACAAAGTCAGGGAACACGAGCAAACCTGGGATGAGTTCGGGGACGGTCTGGCGCGGCTGAAGCAATGGCCGCCCTCTCCGGTGCATCTGATGGACCGCCTGCCGGAAGATCCGGCGGCCTCCGCCACCTGGAACATGGCGAAGGAATTGGTGCACGGGGTGATCACTTCCGAAGACCCCAAGAACGTGGCAATCCGACGCCGGTTAGGCGACCTAAGCCAGCCGTCCACGCCGCGGCTCCTGACGACCCTGAGCCTGTGGCTGGCCGGTGTGCTTGGCTTGTCCGTTTCCAAAACCTCGCCGATGGTGGCGACGATGCTCTATGCGGTGGCCAAGTCACCCGACGATTGGGACGTCCTGCGGAACTAACATCGGGAGTGAACAGCGGCGAGGAAGGCCGCGAAGAAATTCAGCGCAGGCTGGTGGCGATGTTCTCCGCCAGCCGTTCGAGCAGCCGGGATTGGGCGGCGACGCTGGCGTTGTAGCCATCGGTTTCCAAGGGCTCGCTGTCGGTGAAAGTGCGGCTGGCCCTGAGGGTGCGCTCCGGCAGCGAATAAGCACGCCAACCGGCCTCAATGACGGCGTGGCCATCCTCGCCGCTGTGGAGTTGGCGGATGTCGAGGGTGACCTGATAGCGGATCTCATCGTCCCGCTGCCACGGATAGGTGCGGACATTCCCGGTATTGAGCAGGCGGCCGAGATTCGCGGCGGTGACGCGGGCGATGGAAGCTCCCAAGTCACCCGCCCAGCGGTGATCTTCCGCGACGGCAATCTGGTTAGGGGCCTGCTGGACCACCAGGTTGGGGCGGTCCAGATATTCGGCGAGACTCACGGGGCCGACGCCGATTCCCATGCCGCCGCCTTTCGGGACGGGGCCACCGGGAGTCAGGACGTAGAAGCTTTTCGAAGGCTGGGCACAACCGGCGAGAAGGAGGAGGGCGAGGAATGTCAGGAGTCGGTTCATGGCCAGTGGTGGGTCAGCGCTTGGGAGCCTTGGGAACGGGGTTGCCCGAGGTTTCCCGCCCAAAGAGCAGTGAATTCGGCTTGTCCTCCACGGTGTTGGTGAGGGTTTTCAACGAACGCAGGGTGGCCCGCAGCTCATCGAGGGTCCGCAGCAAATCACCTTGGACCGCGCCGTCCGGTCCGACGCTGGAAACCGATTTTTCAACCGCGGCCAGAGCGGTCCGGACATCGGCGGGAAGGCGTGCGAACTCGGCGGAATCGAGGGTCTTGCGCGCGGAGGCGGCGGCTTCCTGAAGTTCCTTCAACGTCCCACGGGCCTCGGCAATGGTGGTGGCAGCCTCGTCCGCCGCCTTGCCAATCTTTTCCATGGTTTCGTCGATCGGCAGCGCCTGGATCTTGTCCATGATGGAGGTGAGCTTGGTTTCCAACTGATCGAAGCCGGAGGAAATCGTGGGAATAGAGGGAAACTCGCCCACCATCCCGTATGTGGCCGGATCCGCGTCCTTGTAATAGTCCACGTCCACATACCGCGCGCCCGTCAGGAGACTGCCGGTCTTGAGCACCGCGCGCAGGCCCTTGCCGACGGCTTCCTTGAGGAATTCCGCATCCGGCTTGCCCATCTTCTCGGCGGCCTCGCGGCGGAGCAGCGAGGGATCGATTTCGACCAGAACCGGAATCCGGGAATCGTCCTCGTTGCTCTGGAGGTAGTCGAAGGAAATGTCAGCCACCCGCCCGATGGAGATACCGCGGAACTCAACCGGCGCGCCTTTCGCCAGATTGCGCACGGATTGGTCGAACAATAGCACGAAGCGCATGCTGGGATTGAAAGTCGATTGCGTGGCGTCGTCCTCGCTCTTGAAAAGATTGAAAATCCGGCCATCCTCGACCGGTTGGCCGGCATCGATTCCCGGCGGAACACCAAATGATACCCCACCGAAAACCAAGGTCTGCAAGGAGGGTGTCCGCAGCTTCACCCCGTCCGCACCGGCCCTGAAATCCACGCCGCTGGCATTCCAAAAGCGGGTGTTTTCCTTCACGAGGCCGCTGAATTCCTGACGGATGAAGGCACCGTAGGTAACCCGCTCGCGCTCGATATCGAGCGTGCGGCTCTCCACCCGCCCGACCTCGAAACCGCGGTAATAGATCGGCGCGCCCGCATCGAGGGAGCCGGCTTCCTCCGCGACAAACATCAGGCGGCGGCCCGGGATGCTGCGGTTCGTGGTAGGGGGATTCTCGAGGCCGGCGAAGTTGGTTTCGAGGCTCTCACCCGGCGGACCGGGATCCAGTTCGATGTAGTTGCCGGCGATGAGCGTGTTGAAACCGGAGATGTTGCCGCCGTTCAAGCGGACCTTCACGACCCAGAACCGCGTGCCCTTGCGCAGCAGGGTGTCGTAATCCGGGTCCAGTTCCAGATGCATCAGGACCGAACTCAAATCACCCGCCAGCTTGACGTCCTTCACGACGCCGACGCGGACGGAACGGCAGCGGACCTCATTACCGGTGCCGATTCCGTCCGCCGTGTCGAAGCGGACGTAGGCGACCGGTCCCCGTGAACTGAGATTCCGCCAGATCAGCCAGCCGCCGATGATCAGGGCGAGGATGGGGACGACCCAGACAATGTTCCAGCGGCGGGCCGCCCGGTATTCCGGCACGACAGGAGCCGGGGCTGCCGGTTCCGTTTTTTGGGGATCACGGTCGGTATCGCTCAAGCGTTTGGTTTCTTAAGGGGTGAAGGGTCGATGCCGAGCCGGTCGAGACGGTCCCACAGCAGACGGGGCTCGAAGCTCATTGCCGAGAACATGGTAAGCACGACCACCCCGGCGAAGGCAAGCGCGCCCGGGCCGACGGTGATGGTCATGTAGTTGCCGAGCTGGCAAAGGGCAATGAGAATGCCGACCACGAAGATATCGATCATCGACCAGCGGCCGAGGAGTTCCGTGAACCAATAGATCTTGCCCAGCATGGCGGCAGACGGATGGACCTTGCCGGTCGCCGCGAGGCAGAGCCAGGTCAGGGAGATGATTTTCAGGAGCGGAATGAGGATCGAGGCGGTGAAAATGACGATGGCAATCGGATAGGCGCCGCTTTGCCAGAAGGTGATCATGCCGCCGACGATGGTGTTCTCGGTGACAATGCCCAGCTCAGAGACGGTCATGACCGGCAGGATATTCGCGGGAATATACAGGGCCGCGGCGGCGCCCATGAAGGCGACGGAGCGCTGGATGCTGTCCGGCTTGCGCAGGTGCAGGTGGGAACCACAGCGCGGGCAATGACCAAGGGTCACCGGGGAAACCTTCCCGCAGGTATGGCAACCGGCGAGCCCTTGGGCCGCCGCACGGGGGAATTCCGCGCTCATCGCTTCGCCACCTCCAGGCGATCCCAAAGTTCATCCCGGTCGATCCCCGCGACGGCCGCGGCCATGCAAACCATCAGCGCGGCGAAGGCCCAGAAGCCCAGCCCGAAGTGCACGTCCGCCACTTTCACGAGCTTCAGGAGGCTGACGAGCACGCCGAGCAGGAAGACCTCCACCATGTTCCAGGGCTCGGTCTTGTTCATCCAGCTCGCGATGCGGATGGCACCGGGGGCCACCCGGCCGAACATGAGCGGACCGCAAATGTACAACAAGCCGCCGGAAAGCACCAGGGGAGCCACCATGGTGAAGAGGATCATCGCGATTCCCAAGGGCGCGTCACCCTGCCGGATGTAAGCCATCGCCGCGGAGGGAAGATCAAGGGACCGGCGCATGGTGACGGCGTCCATCACCAGGAAGGGGAACCGATAGACGATCACCATGAGGATGAGGGAGGTCGCGGAGAAAGCGCTGGCACGGGCCAGCGAGGCGGGGCGGTTCTGATAGAGCACGGCGCCACAGCATTTGCAAATGGCGGCGGTGCCCTCCGGAAGCGGTTCCGCGACGTGGAGGGTGTCGCAAAAATGGCAGACGGACTGATGGCACCCCGGTGGCTTCGGCCACGGGAGGAGGGCGCGCATCGCGCTGCGGGTTCTGGAAAAGGAGGGAGTCATTTCAACGATGAACGACCACCCGCTGCGCGAGTTCGCCCAGGCCTTCCACGCCGCATTCGACGAAATCGCCGGCCTGGAGGTAGCGGGGTGGGCTCATTCCCATGGCGCAACCGGCGGGCGTTCCCGTGGCAATGACGTCGCCCGGCAAAAGGGTCATGAAGCGGCTGACATAGCTGACGAGCTGGCGGACGGAGAAGGACATGTCGCCGGTCCAACTGTTCTGGCGGAGTTCCCCGTTCACCTTGCACCAGAGGCGGAGGCCCTGCGGGTCCTTCACCTCGTCGGCAGTCACGAGCCACGGTCCCATGGGGGCAAAGCTGTCGGCGCTCTTGCCCTTGGTCCACTGGCCGCCCATTTCCTTTTGGAAAGCGCGTTCGGAAAAATCGCAGAAGGTCGAGTAGCCCGCGACATACTCCAAGGCGTCGATCTCCTCCACATAGCTGGCCGTGCGGCCGACCACGAGGGCGAGTTCCACCTCGTAGTCGAGCTTGGTCGAGCCGCGCGGGATGATCACATCATCGGTTGGGCCGCTCCAGGCGCTGCTGGCCTTCATGAAAAGGGCGGGTTCGGTCGGAATCCCCTCTCCCAGTTCCTTGGCGTGTTCCAGGTAGTTTTTGCCGATACAGACGATTTTGGACGGACGTGCCACCGGCGGGCCGAGACGCGCCAGAGGATCCACCTCCATGCCCCCGGGGCAACCGTCCGCAACCCATTCCTCAAGCGACTCGATGCCGCCCATGGCGAAAAACCCTTCGTCGTAGTCGGTGAACTCGGAGCTGGCATCAATGCGGCGTCCGTCCGAAAGCAAGATTCCCGGCTCCTCCCGTCCCTCTTCACCAAACCGAATCAATTTCATGCCGCTCATTTAACAGCCAAGGTTGCCGGTAGTAAAATGAATCCTCCATCAGTCTGATGGAGAAATAAGGAGGCAAGGGACAATGGAAGGCGGGAGATGCCGGAAAAGGCCGTCAAAGCAGCCTGACGCACCATCAGGGCAAAAAAGAAGCGGGCCGGCTGATCATCCCCCTAGGAAAAACCCATTAACCCGGGAGGCATCTCAGTCGGACCGCCTTGTCTTGCGACGCGGGAGAATTACCACCCGGCGGCTCGGGCTGCAAGAACAAACTTTACAAATTTATGAAAAAATGATGATCACCTCCCTAATCAGGTAGGTGATCGCGGAATGGCTGGCATTTGCCGCCGTAAAAAAGGCGGCCCGGC
>CAXTTX010000027.1:0-22424 GCA_964247045.1 uncultured Verrucomicrobiales bacterium
GGCGATTGGATTCGCGGCTTCGCGCTCGGCGGGAACCATCGGCAAAAAGACCCCGGCCCGCGCCTCAATTGGCGAAATCGAGAATGCGGTCCTCCAGTTCCATTCCGAGTACGGAATCCTTCCCGTCCAGGACCTGACCGGCGACGAAGTCGTCCGGAGCGACGACCCCGCGTTCCTTGCGGTCCTTCTCGGCACCGAGAAAGGCCCGGCGGTCCTCAACAAACGTGGCATCAAGTTCCTTTCCGCCAAGGAGGGCAAGATCGAGAACGACAAGGGCCGGAATGGTCTGGTCTATGCGCCCGATGGAAAAATTCGTGGCCTGTATGATCCCTGGGGCGGCGTCTACTTCATCCGCTTCGATGGCGACCACGACGACAAGATCGACCATCTGAAAACGGACACCGCCACCGGCACGATCACCTTGGCCGGCAAAATCTGCGCCGTCTGGTCCAACGGCCCCGACGGCGTCGTCCCCGGTTCCGGTAAAACCACGGACGACCTGACAAGCTGGCGGCCCTGAGACGCGGTCAGGGTTCATATTCGCCCCCGCTTCGTCCGTAGTGGCCGCATTTTCAAGGGATAGCAACGATCTATATTGGCAGACGGGCCGTTGGTTGAGACACGGCCTCCGGGCTGCTAAAATGCGAAAATGCCACCGCCACCCACCTTTACTCGGGTCGTCTTCCGCCTCACCTCCCGGCCCTCTCTACCAAATCAAATCTCAAAAAGGTTGGCATTTGTTGCATCTGCCCTCCCCCGGCCACCCGCAAATCCACGCAACAAATTAAAAATAAGACAGTTAAACAAAACCATCGCCCCACCCCATTCCCCGGTCTTCCGACAAAAATCGACAAAAATCAGCAAAATCACTGCTGGAAAGTGCTGCTACAACACGGATTTTGCAAATTTGCCCGCCTTTTTCCCGCCTTTTTCCCGCCTCAGCGCACGATTTCCGTCCCCACGCCGCCGTCCGTGAAGATCTCAAGCAGCAGGGCATGGGGCAGCCGGCCATCCACAAAGTGAACCTTTCGAACCCCCGCGTTGAGCGCATCCACCGCGCTCCGGATCTTCGGCAGCATCCCCCCCGAGATGGTCCCGTCGGCGATCAACGCATCCGCCTCCTTGCGGGTGACCGATTTGATCAGGGTGGAGGGGTCCTTGGGATCCGACAGCAGGCCCGGAACGTCCGAGAGATAAACCAGCTTGGCGACCCGGAGTTCCTTGGCGAGGGCCGCGGCAGCGAGATCCGCGTTGATATTCAACGGCCGCCCGGTGGCCAGTTCCGCTGCAAGCGGGGATATCACGGGGACGATCCCGGCCTTGTGGGCCGTATCCATGTGGGCAAGCTGGCAGCCAACCACCTCGCCCACCCGGCCGATGTCCACCTTGGAACCGTCCGGGGCGGTTCCCTTGATCTTCTCACCCAGGAAAACGTCATTGCCCGGGATACCGACGGCCTTGCCGCCGAAGTCGCGGATCATCCGGACAAGGCCGGGATTCAGTTCCTCCGAAAGGACGCGGGCGACAATATCGATGGCTTCGTCCGTGGTGACCCGGAAGCCCCCTACAAACCGGGCCTCAAGGCCGGCCTTCTCCATCGCCGCGGAGATCGCCTTGCCGCCGCCGTGGACGACGATGGGATTGATGCCTGCGACCTCGAGGAACACGACGTCACGCATGACCTTGGCAACCAATTCCGGGTCTTCCATGGCGGAGCCGCCCATCTTGATGAGGAAGGTCTTGCCTCGGAATGCCTGGAGATAGGGCAAGGCCTCGATAAGGGCATCAGCTTTTTCGATGGGGTCCACGGCGTGAGAATAAGGACGGGGAAACCAGAGACAAGATTCAAGACACCAAAGGCGGCCCCCGGACGGTCAGGCGGGCGGGGCTTCCGGGGGCCTTTTGGAACGCGAGGGCTTGGAAGGGGGCTTCGGCGCGGCAGTCTTCTTGGGCTCGGCCTTTTTGGCGGGAGCTTTCTTGGCAGGCTCCTTCCTCGCAGGCTCCTTCCTCGCAGGTTCCTTCCTGGCAGATTCTTTTTTGGGAACCGCTTTTTTCGTAGGAGCTTGGGCAGCCGCCTTGGTGGCTCTTTTCCGGGGCGGCTTCGCTGGCGCGGCGGGAGCGACTGTTTCGGGATCTTCCTCCAAAGCCGGTTCAGGGGTAGTCGGAGCTTCGGGCAAGGAGACGGGTTCCAAGGCAGCGGGCTCTGCGGACAACGGATGCACGGGAGCAGGCAGGATGACCCCGGCAGGGTTGGATGCGATTTCGGCGGCGGGAACCTCGCTGCGGAGGCCCATCAGCAGGGTCACGAGATAGGCCGCCAGCACGGCGGCGAGGAGGGGCACGCCGGGAAGCCAGAGGGCCGCGAGCCCCAAGCCGATCCATTGCGCGGCGAGGCAGGCACCGATGAAAGCCATCGCCAGGATATGGCGGGAGAAGTGGGGAATCCCGAAAAAGACAGCCAAGGCCAGCGTCATGGCTCCCAGCAGGTAGACCTCCACTTCTTCCGGGAGACGGGGAAAGGAACGGGTGACGGACAGGCTGTCTTCCGTGGCCAGGTTGGCAATGATCGCGGAGAGATCCCGCGAGAAAGCGCGGGTGGCGGGCTCCGCCGCGCTGCGGTCGTCCCGGAGGATAACCGGGTCGGGGGCCTGCTTCGGGAAAAGGTCGTCGCCGCCGTCGATGAGGGCCTCGGCGGAGATTTCGACGTAGGCGGCCACCTTGCGGGCTGGCAGCCTGAAACGGCCGAAGGTATCGATGGGAACGACCGGGCCATCGGAACCGAGCTTCAGGTATTGGCCGAGACGGATCTCAAGCTGTTCCGGCGGGAGGTTGAGGCGCTGGAGCACCGTCAGAAGCGGGAAGGAAAGGACGACGCGGTCTTCCCACCGCGCGAAAAGCGGAATTCCCTCGCCGGATGTCTCGGACTCAAGAAAGGAGAAGCCGGTGACGGTGTTGTCCCCGCCGAGAATGACACCCGAAATAGGGATGCGGTTGACGACGGGAAGGACGGAAATGTCGCCCCGAACTGCCTCCAGCGGGAGCGAGGCGCGGCGGAACGAGGGCGGCATGGGCGAGGGTACCGGGCCCCGCGAAAGCGGGGCGGCCATGACGAGGGAATCGAACCCGGCGAGGGAACGCTCGAAGGCGGTCAGGCCGATGGGATCGGGCGTTTCCCACGAAAGGACGGCGGAAGTGGCGGCCTTTTTCGCGCCGAGCCGCTGGAAATTGGTGAAAATGACCGCCATGTCGATCGGCGCGGGCGGAGAGGCCTGAAAGAAACCTTCCAGGTCATCTCCCAGGGAGACAATGACGGGGGCTTGGCGCTTGTCGGGTTTCGCCTCGGTCGAAAAGGCGCGGAGTTGCCAGGGTTTTGGGTGGGAACCGCCGCCGGAAACGAAAAGCGGTCCATTCACGAATCCTCCGGCGACGGCGGTGAACGCGGCGCGATCAACCGGGGTCCCAGGGACCGATTTCCACACGCCATAGGCGGCCGCGCCGGAAGCGAGCAGCACGCACAGCCGGCGCTGGACCATGCCGCTCACGGGACTTTCTTGCGGATGGCCGCGAGCACGGGCGCGAGCGGGGCCTCCAAGGACGTGCCTGCGGTGACCTCGCCCAGAAGGCGGCCCGCCGTGGCGATGTGCGGGCGGTACCACTCGTCGCCACGATTGATGACGATGTTGCCGAAGGCGCCGAGGGCCTGCATGAGGCGCTGGGAGGCGCACTCGTGGAAAAGGGCCTCAAGGGGACGCTCGTCGGCAATATCTTCCCAGAGGACGAGAAGTTGTTCGCGCTCCTCCGCCGTATGATCGAGGTAAGGGTCGAAAATGAGGGAGGCGAGGTCGTATTCCTGGCGACCGCGGCGGAGGCCCTGGAAGTCGATGAGGTAAACCTTGCCATCTTTGACGAGCAGATTCTGGGACTGGAAATCCCGGTGGACGAGGTGCCGGGCGACGGTGCCGAGGCGCTCGGCGAGCTCGGTGAAGACGGGGTTTTTCCGCAGGGGGCCGGCATCCATGCCAAGGAAGTCCTCGACCATGTATTCGAAGAAGTATTCCTGCTCCCAACGGTAGAGGGCCGCGTCGAAGGGGGGCATGAGGTGGAAGTCCTTGGCGGGCTTCGCGTAGAACAGCTTGTCCACCTGCTCGAAGGCCGAGCGGTAGTAGGGAAGGCGCTCCGCGAAGGGCAAGCTCTTGAGGGAAAGCAGGTCCGTATCGCCCAGGTCCTCGACGAGGGCGACCCGGTAACGGGAGCGATCATGGATGATTTCCGGGACGCGGAGCTTCGCCTGCTTCAGGAACTGGCCGACGGGAACAAACTGGGAATTGTCCTCCCGCTCTTCCGTCCAGTGGATGCCGATGAAAGGCTCGTGCACGGGGGACTTCACCCGGACGATGGTGCGGCCGGACGCGCCGCGCTTGATCGGCTCCAGGGTGATGGGAACGGTCGGGTCCACGCCGAGGTACTGGCGGGCAGTGGAGAGGATCGCTTCGGTAGGCATGGGCGGGGGCAAACTAGCGTGGAAAAGCGGTCCGGTGCCAAGGGAAATCCAGCCGTTTCACTGGTCGTGGTAGAACCACAGCGTGACTAACAGGGCGACGCCTATTCCCCACAGCAGCCATATCCGGGTGAAGAGATAGGGATAAACCATCAGCGCGAAACCGATGACCCGGGGTTGCCAGAGTTCCAGCCTGCGGCCGTAGGAAAAGGCCCCCCAGCCGATGGTTCCGAAAATGAAGCCCGCGAGGATGTTGTAGGGATCGAGGCTGAATTCCATGAACTTAACCGATCTTAAGTGATCCGGCGGAAATACCCAGCGGAACTTTCCGTAATAACGCCGCCGGGAGGGACTTCCGTTTCAGGTTGTCCGGAGCCGGGAAATCCAGTTGCCTGTGTTCATGTTCGCGAAAACCCTCCGCATCCCGCTTTTCACCCTCGCCACCTTGGGGAGCCTTCACGCCGGGCCGTTCATCGCGGCGGTGGACGCCGCGATGAACGAAGCCATCGGCGAGAAGGAGATCGCCGGCGCGGTGACGCTCGTGGCGGATGAGAAAAGCATCCTGCATCTTTCGGCGACGGGGATGGCGGACCTGGAAAAGCAAAAGCCGATGGCGACGGACGCGCTGTTCTGGATCGCCTCGATGACGAAGCCGATCACGGGCACGGCGGCAATGATGATGCAGGAGGAGGGGCTGATTTCCATGGATGACCCGGTGGCGAAGTATTTGCCGGAGTTCCGCTACCTGAAGGACGCGGCGGGGAACGAGGTGACGATCACGATTCAGGATTGCCTGACGCACACGAGCGGACTGAGCGACGTGACACCGGAAGAAACCCAAGGGGTCACGACGCTTGAAAAGCTGATGCCGGTGATCGCCGCGAAGCCGGTGAAATTCAAGCCCGGCAGCAAGTGGGAATACAACCAGAGCGGGATCAACACGGTGGGCCGCATTGTCGAAGTGGTTTCCGGGAAGAACTATCCGGAATTCCTGCAAGAGCGCTTGTTCGGCCCGCTGGAGATGAAAGACACCTCGTTTTACCCCACGCAGGAGCAGGTGGAGCGACTGGCCAACACCTACGCGACGACGGAGGAGCATACCTTGAAAAAGATGGACATCGAATTCCTGCGCGGGAAATCGCCCTCCTCGAAGGACCGTTATCCGCTGGCAAACGGCGGCCTGTTTTCAACCGCGGAAGATTACGCGAAGTTCGCGCGAATGATTCTGAATGGCGGTGAATGGAATGGGAAACGCTACTTGAAGGGGGCCTCGGTGAAGGAGATGACGAGCGTGAAGACGGGTGACTTGGTGGCAGGCTTCACACCCGGCAGCGCTTGGGGACTCGGCTGGAGCATCGCGCGCGAACCGCAGGGAGTGACCGAGGCGCTTTCCAAGGGAAGCTTCGGCCACGGCGGGAAATACGGCACGCAGGCATGGATCGACCCGGTGAAGAAGCGGGTCTACATCATGATGATCCAATGGGGGAACATCGGGAACGGGGATGGCTCCGAGGTGCGGCGCCAGTTTCAGAACGCGGCGGCAACAAAACCGTGATGAAGAGACTGTTGCTCATTGGGAACGGCTATCTCGGGCAAGCCATCGGCCGGGAGTTTCGTGAGCATGGCTGGGGAGTGACTGCGGTTTCCCTGTCCGGAGCAGATGGGATGATCGCCTGTGACGCGGGAGACGCGGAAGCGGTGAAGAAGTTGCCCGCGACGGATTTCATCGTGCACTGCGCGTCGTCCGGAAGGGGTGGCGCGGAGGCTTACCGGCATGTGCATGTGGAGGGCTGCCGGAATCTAACGCTCGTGTTTCCGGGGACGCCGGGGCTGTTCACGTCGAGCACGTCGGTCTATGCCCAGACGGACGGATCGGTGGTGACGGAGGAGAGCGCCGCGGAACCGGACCGCGAGACGGGGAAACTTTTGTTGGAAGCGGAAGGGATCGTATTGGAAGCGGGAGGGATCGTGGCGCGGTTGGCCGGGATCTACGGGCCGGGGCGGAGCGTGATTTTGAAGAAGTTCCTGGCAGGGGAAACCGTGATCGAGGAGGACGGGAGGCGGTTCCTGAACCAGATCCACCGGGATGACGCGGCGCGGGCGGTTTTCCATCTGGCGACAATGAAGAAAGGAGCGCGGGGCGAAGTTTTCAATGTGAGCGATGACACGCCGCTATCGCAAGTGGAGTGCCATGAGAGATTGAGCTGGATGTTCGGGCGGGCCATGCCACCGAACGGACCGAGGGATCTGAACCGGAAGCGGGGATGGACGCACAAGCGGGTGAGCAACGCGAAGCTGCGGGGGACGGGATGGAAGGCGGAGTTCCCGTCATTTCTGGATGCAGCCGCGAAGATCGCGGATACGGGCATCTGAAGCGGGCAGAGGATGGGCGCTCGCAAACGGTCACTTTTCCGCGGTCAGGCGTAGGAAGCGCGGGGCGGAGGCGCTGGTTTCGACCGGGTCCGTGATGGACAAGGGACGGGTGTTGCCGGTTCCGGTTTCGACGATGCCCGTCCCTGCCACGAGGGCTGAAAAATCACCGCCCGCAATGCTGCGAGCCATGCCCGTCCAGGCGAGCAGGTCGGGACTCACCTGCACGGTGAGCGTGAGATCCGTGCGGTCCAGCAGCCGATTGAAAGAGAGGGTCGCGTGGCCGGCAACCATCTGCAAGGAGGGCAGGATGCCGGTTCCGGTGCTGCCATCGGTTGGATTGCCACCCAAGGCGTATTCCATGAGATTGCTGATGCCATTGTCGTTCGGATCGGCCAGCTCGAGGGCGTCGTCACCGGCGAGGAAGTTCTCCGTCGCCCAGGTTTCATAGGAAGCCGTGGCGGGTGACGGAGTTCCGAAGGCCTGCAACTCGCGGATCACCGTGCCGCCGTTGGAACCACCACCCGCTTGGCTGGGCCCGACGCTGCCCGCTCCGTTCCCCGCATCCGGGTTCATGAAAATGAAGCGCAGCCCCGTTACATGGCTGGCGATCGTGCCGCCCGCCGCCGTCAAGGTGGAGAGGAAGGAGGAGTTGCCGCCATTCACCACATCCGCATTGCGATAGGTTCCGTAGTCCTGGTAAGGACCGTTATTGATCGAAAGCAACAATTGGAACCGATGGGCACCGAGGCTGTGGTCTCCCCAGCCAGTGATCGCCTGGATGCTGGCGAGGTCATAGCCCGCCGTATTCACGGCGGTGTTCAGTTCAAAGGTGATGGTGTCCGGCATGCTCACCGAGCCGTTTCGCGAGTCCGTCACGGCGTAGTAGGTCATGTTCGCGGACGCGGCCGCGCTGCCGTTGTTGAGACCGGCGGTGGAGAAAGTCGCGCTGATGGCACCGGTCGGGGCTGTCACTCCAGCCAAGGTGGGCTGTCCGGCGCGGAGCAGATTCACGGCGATCGCGCCGTCTTCACCCGCGGCACCCGACGCCGTCTGGCGATTGAGCAGACAGGGCTGCGGCGGCAAGGCGGCGGAGGGGGCCCCGAAGACTTGGAGTTCGCGGATCACCGTGCCACCGCTGGAGACAGCCTGGGTTGGACCCGTGACGGTCGCCCCGGAAGCGGGGTCCGGGTTCATGAAGACATAGCGTACCCCCGTGACGTTGCCGGCCAAGGTGCCGGTGCTATGGCCGATGGTGGAAAGGAAGGACGAGTTGCCTCCGTTCACGACCGCGGCATTCACGAAGGTGCCGAAGTTCACATATTCCTCGTGGTTCCGGGCGATCCAGAGCTGGAAGCGCTGCGCACCCAGGTTGTGATCGCCCCAGCCGGAGATGGCCTGCACGGTGCTGATATCATAGCCGGACGTGTTGACCGTCGTGTTCAACTCGAAGGTCACCGTGTCCGGCATTTTCGTGGCGCCACCATTTCCATTGGTCACGGAATAATAGGTGAAGTTCGCGCTGGCGGCGGTGCTGCCGTCATTCAAGCCGGTCACCGGAAAGGTTCCGCTCGAGGTACCGGTGGGTGCACTGACCCCCGCGAGCGAGGGCTGTCCAGTCCGCACCAGGTTCACCGCGAGGGCCGAATCCTTGCCGTTGGCGAGTGCCGCGGAACTGGGGGTGAAGACGATTCCCTCGACCACGGGCAGGGGGATCGTGGCCCAGGTGGCGGCCATGGCCGCATAACCGGTAGCATTCGGATGCGCGTAGTCGGCGAATTTCGCGCTGTCCCAACTGCCGTTCGTCACGAAGTTGGCGTAGTTGTCCACCAGGACCATGCTTTTGCCTTGGCCGGTGAAGTTCGGCACGACGGTCGAGGCGAGGGCGGCGTTGTAGTTTTTCACATATTCATCCCGCGCGTCCTGGATGGGAATCAAGGTGGAGAGGACGACCCTCAAGTCCGGCTTGGCGGAGTAAAGGGTGGTGATGAGGGTGGTGAGGCGGCCGATGGCCGCCGAGGTATCGTTGCCGAGGCCGGTGCCGAGATTGAAATTCTGGAGGATATCATTGGTGCCGATGTGGAGGAGGACGACGTCCGGGGTGGCGCTCGACTGCCAACTGGCGATGGAATTCTGGATCTGGTCGATGCGGAATCCGGTATGGCCCTCGTTGGCCTGTTGACCGGTGGAGACGAGATAGGACGTGGAATTGTTGCTGTCGCTGCCCACGAAAAGGAAAGGCACCGTTCCGGCGGCGTAAAGGTAGGCAAGGGGATCGCGGTAGCCGCCTGGAATCTGGGCCTGGCCGGCACCCATGCCGAAAGTGATGGAATCTCCGAGTGGCATCACCCGCACCGTGGCTTGGGCGTCCAAGCGGGCGCTACCGAGCAGGCAAAGGAGGGATGAAAAGCAGGCGATGGCAGAAAGGTAGGGTTTCCGGGGCATTTTGGGGGTTTTGACGGTTGAAGAGGGTCCCCCTGCTTAGCAGAAATTCCGATGGCGAATACCTGCCTCTTTCCCGAGGTAAAGGAGGGGGATTGAAGATGGGCGATGGGAACAGGGGATGGAAGAAGACAAAAGGGGGATAGGGATAAAGACCCGGACAATGGGGGTGGAATGAATTCCGCGCTCCGTTGCACACGCCCCGGCAACGGACCGGGGAGAGAGGGGCCAGCCACGGAGAGATGACGTTACCACGGGGCACGGCGACCACGGCCTGCGGCGGGACACCGCAGCCACGGGGGAACACGGCACCTCCGGGAGTGGACAAGATGTCCACTTTCCTTAACATTGCTTTCCAATGTAGTCTAAAAAGGGGACACGCGGGTTGAAGAATCAGGATTGATATTGCGTATCCACATTTCCGATATTCAGCACCCACCTGCCCCATGTCTTTCAAACCCATCCTCCTGCCCGGAGCCGCGTTCCTAGCAACCCTTCTTTCCGCCCATGCGGCTGAACCCCTGCTCGAAATCCACAAGGGGGACCACATCGCGTTCGTGGGAAGCGGGTTGGCGGACCGGCAACAGCACCAGGCGTGGTTCGAAGCACTGATCCACCGGGCGTTTCCGGACTCGGAACTGGTGATCCGGAACCTGGGCTTTGCCGCGGATGAAGTGAACGTGCATCCGAGGTCGAAGGGAGTGCCGCCGGTGGAGTGGTTCCTGTCGATGAAAACGGGCGAAACCAAGGGTCCGGGGAAAGAAGCACCGATCTACAAGGCGGGCGCGGATTTCGGGGCGGATGTGATTTTCGCCTACTGGGGGTTCAATGAGTCGTTCCGCGGGCCGGAAGGGCTGGATGATTTCAAAAAGAACCTGGAGAAGTATCTGGGTGGCCTGCAGGCGGCGAATTTCGACGGACAGGGAGCACCCAGGATCGTCCTGTTCTCGCCCATCGCGCAGGAGGACCTCAAGAATCCAAACTTCAGCAACGGGGAGGAGAACAACCGGAACATCGGCCTCTACACCCAGGCGATGGCGGACGTGGCGAAGGCAAAGGGCATCCCGTTCGTGGATTTGTTCAAGGCTTCCGAGAACCTCTATCAGGCGACGAGCCATCCACTGACGATCAATGGCATCCATCTGACGGATGAAGGGGACAAGCTGCTGGCTCCGGCGCAATTCGAGGCGGTATTCGGCAAGAAGCCGGCTGCGGCCAATGATCCAGCGGTGGCGAAGATCCGCGAGGCGGTGGTGGAGAAAAACGAGGAGTGGCACCACCGCTACCGGACGGTGGATCAGTACAACATTTACGGGGACCGGGGGCTGATTGAGTACGAAGGGGTCACGAACAACAAGATCCTGGGCCAGGAGATGGCGCAGCGGGACGTGAAAACCGCGAACCGCGACAAACTGGTGTGGGCCGTGGCCCAAGGGAAGAATCTCGAAGTGAAGGACGACAACCTGCCGGCGGTGGAACTCGTGCCGCCAAACCGGACCGACGAGGTTCCTTACACGGACCCAGAGGAAACGATCAAGGGACTCAAGCTGCCGGAGAACTGCAAAGTGGAACTGGTAGCCTCGGAGAAGACATTCCCTGACCTGATCAATCCAGTGCAAATGAATTTCGACACGAAGGGCCGGCTGTGGCTGGCGGTATGGCCGAACTATCCGGAGACCTCGCCGACGACGAAAGTTTTCGACAAGATCCTGGTGGTGGATCTTGACCCGCAGACGGGGAAAGCCACGAAGACGACGATTTTCGCGGACGGGTTGAATTGCCCGACGGGCTTCCAATTCTACAAGGATGGCATCCTGCTGATGCAATCACCGGATCTGGTTTATCTGCGCGACACGGATGGCGATGGCAAGGCGGACACGAAGGAACGGGTCCTGCACGGACTGGACGCGGCGGATTCGCATCATGAGACGAACTCGATCTGTTATGAGCCGGGCGGTGCGGTCTATCTGAGCGACGGGATTTTCCACCGCAGCAACGTGGAGACCTTCAACGGACCGATCCGGAACGTCGATGGTGGGATCTACCGGTATGAGCCGGTGAGCGGGAAATTCATGCGGCACGCGCCATATCCGCTGCTGAATCCGCACGGCAGGGTATTCGACTACTGGGGCAATGACCTGATCACGGACGCGACAGGGAATGAGAATTATTTCGGCCCGGCGATGAGCGGTCACCTGGACAGCGGATCGCACCCGCCGATGGAAAAATTCTGGGACCGGCCATCACGGCCCTGCCCGGGGACGGCAATTCTAACAAGCCGGCATTTCCCGGACGATTGGCAAGGGCTGTTCCTGAACACGAACGTCATCAGCATCCAGGGGATTTTCCGCGCGAAGCTGACGGAGGAAGGATCGGGGATCAAGGGAGAGACGCTGGAGCACCTGGTGGCGGCGGATCTGAAGAAGGCACCGAATTTCCGGCCCTCCGGGATCACGGTAGCACCGGATGGCTCGCTGTATTTCATGGACTGGTCGCAGATGTTGATCGGGCACCTGCAACACCATCTGCGTGATCCGAAACGGGATCACCAGCACGGGCGGCTGTATCGGATCACCTATGAAGGCAGGCCGCTGATGGTTCCGAAGAAGATCGACGGGCAGCCGATCGCGGCCCTGCTGGAGTTGCTGAAGGAGCCGGAAAACGACGTGCGGTTGCGGGCGAAGATCGAACTCGGGAAGCACGACGCGAAGGAAGTGACGGCCGGCGCGATGAGCTGGGTGAAGTCGCTGGATGCGAAAGACGCGGCTTATGAGCACAACTTGCTGGAAGCGCTGTGGGTACACCAGTGGCACAACGTGGTGAATGAGCCGCTGCTGAAGCGCGTGCTGAAATCGCCGGAACCAAAGGCAAGGGCGCAGGGAGTGCGGGTGCTGGGATATTGGCGCGACCGGGTGCCGGAGGCACTGGCGCTGGTGAAGGCCGCGGCGGATGACGAGGCACCGCGGGTGAGGCTGGAAGCGGTGCGCGTGGCGAGCTTTTTCCGGGAAACGGGAGCGGCGGACGCGGCCCTGAGGATTTTGAAGCATCCGACGGATTACTATCTGGACTATTGTTTCAAAGAGACGATGCGGCAACTCAAGCCGTGGTGGAAGGATGCGATCGCGGAGGGCAAGGACATCGCGGCGGAAAATCCGCCGGGGATCGATTTCCTGTTAGGATCGGTGAGCGCGGCGGAGCTGGCGAAGTTGCCGAAGTCTCCGGTGACGCTCGCAGCCATGTTAACGCGCGGCGATGCAACCGCAGATCAACAGGTGCAAGCGCTCGCGGAACTGGTGAAGCTGCGCAAGACGACGGCAGCGGAGACGCTGGCGGGCATGCTGCGTGGCGGGAAAGATGGCGCGGGAACGAGGGATCTCTGCGCGCTGCTGGTGAAGCAACCCGCGGGCGAGCTCAAGGCAGCGCGCGGTTCGCTGCAGAAGCTGACGGAATCCGGGGTGCCGGATGGGGTGAAGGAAGCGGCGATTGCCGCGATGATCACAGCGGATGCTTCGCTGGATCCGGCGTGGGAATGGGCGGCAAAGTCGCCGGAGGCGCTGACGGTCTTCCTGAACGCGCTGCCGCTGGTGCCGGACCAGGGCGTTCGCGGGAAGGCGTATGACACGGTGCGGAGGCTCTTCACCGCACTGCCCGCGGGGGTTGAGGAAAAGCTGAAGGGAAGCAAAGGGCTGAACGCGCGCTATATCCGCATCGAACTGCCGAAAAAGGGCACGCTTTCGCTGGCGGAAGTGCAGGTGTTCAGCAACGGGAAAAATATCGCGGGCAGCGGCAAGGCGAGCCAGCAGAGCACGTCGAACGATGGCAAGGCCTCACGGGCCATCGACGGGAAGACGTCCGGGATCTATGGCGAAGGATCGATCACACACACCGCGGAGAATGTGCCCAACCCCTGGTGGGAGCTGGACCTGGGCTCCGAGCAACCGGTGGACTCGATAGTCATCTGGAACCGTACCGAGCAAAAACTGGGCGAGCGGTTGGAAGGCTTCGAACTCACTGTTTCGGACGGCGGCAAGCATGCCATTTTCAAGAAAGGCGGAAACGCGGCTCCGGCGGAGTCTTGCAAGATCGAATTGCGGGATGACACACGGGGGATTTTGCGCCGGGCGATGATCCGTTCGCTGGCAGGACTGGGCAAGGAGCCGGGAAATACTTTCGCCGCGCTGGGGGTGCTGATTAAAAACGGTGACCAGGTGCCGACGGCGGCGGAAGCACTCGGGAAACTGCCGGCGGACGCGTGGCCGAAGGACCAGATCGCGGCTGCGGCCAAGGGAATTGTCGACTGGGCGCGCGCGGTGCCCGCGGAAGAGCGGACGGCGAAGGACTACAAGGACACGGTCCTGGTGGCGAACAAGTTGATCGCTGCTCTCCCGGCGGAACAAGCGGTCGCCGCAACAAAGGCGTTGGCCGATCTGGACGTGAAGGTTTTCACGATCAAGGCGGTGCCGGAGCAACTCAAGTATGACACGGCGCGGCTGGTGGTGGAGGCGGGCAAGCCTTTCGAGGTGATTTTCGAAAACCCCGATGGTATGCCACACAACCTGGTCTTCGTGATGCCCGGTACAATGCAGGACGTCGCCACGGCCGTACAAACGCAGGCCCCGGACAAGCTGGACAGCAAGGGCCGGGCCTACGTGCCGGAGAGTGATTCACGCGTGCTGGGCGCCACGAAGCTGGTGGAAGCCGGAAAATCCGACACGATCCAGATGACCGCGCCGGAGAAGGAAGGAATCTATCAGTTCGTTTGCACCTTCCCCGGGCATTGGGCGGTGATGAAGGGAGAACTGGTGGTCACGAAGGATGCGAAGCGCTATGTAGCCGAGCATCCTTGATGTGAAAGAAGAGAACGACCAAAGGCGCCAGGAGACACAAAAGAGCCAGTCTGCCGCAAACGGGCGAACGTCAATAGGCCGGGCTGATTTCAACCGAAGACGGAGGCTTGCCGCCGGGGACGACGAGGACCCCCGGCAAGGTGGCGGGCTCGGCCGGCCCGGCCGGCCCGGCTTTTGAACGAGGCAAGGTGATGACAACAACACCTTCGGGAGAGACGCGGGTTCGTTGGTCGCCATCGGAATCGACTTGGCCGTCGGCGGTGAAAAAGCGGAGTCCGGAAAGTTCCAAGGATGTGATGCTCTCCCTTGGCATGAGGGTAAGAGTAATTTCGTCTTCCGCGCGGGTGGTGGTGATGGATTTCCAATCTTTCGGCGGTCCGGGGATTTTAGAGCGGAATTGTCCGAAGAGAGGCGCCACCGATGAGTCCAGCCGTGGGGTGTCCGAGACCGGAAGGGTGATGGTGAAAGGGACGTCATTGGCCGGGGAGCAGGATTTGCCACAACACATCCAGGAGACTTTGGCAGAGAGGGTGGCCGACGAGACGGAGAGCACCGGGGGCGGAGTGATCGGGACGACGAGCAAGGTTTCGCCTTCGTAGCCCTGGGCATTGTGGTTGCCCATTTTAACAACCTGGGGGGCGGGCCACTGGATTTCGCCAGCGGTGAAGCCGGGGGGGAGTTCCCACCGGATGGTGGTTGGGAGGCCGACGATGCCGGGGTGTTTCCAGTAGGTGTGGGTGCCGGGGGCGTGGATGAGGTGGAGGCCCAGGCGGAAGGGCTTTCCGGGGGCAATGGCGGAGTTTTCCGAGACCAAGCGGATTTGCAGGGGCGGGTCCGTTTTTACGGGGGTTTCCGGCTCCTGCCCTGCGGCAGGGAGGAGGAAGGGGAACAGAAGGATGGCAAGGAGGAACCGCATCGGGGAGAGGATACGCGTAAAGGAGGGAATGGGTATCAGATTGTGGGGTGAAGCTTGGCTTTGACCGATGGCGGGTTTCGGTCTATTTCCCCTCCCCTTTCCCATGAAGGAGCAAATCGAAGCCATCCAAACAGAAGCCCTCGCACAAATCGGCGCCGCCGGTGACGAACGGGCGCTGGACGACGCGCGCGTGGCGGCGCTGGGCAAAAAGGGCACGCTGACGCTGGCAGCCGCCGGCATCAAGGACGTGCCGAAGGAGGACAAGGCGGCGGTGGGACAGCTTCTGAACGCGGCCCGCGGGGCGATCACGGAGGCGCTGGAGGAAAAACAGTTGGCGCTGCGGGAGATCGCGGACAAGGCGGCGCTGGCGGGAATCGACATCACTTTACCGGCCCGGGCGGTTTTCACGGGGTCGCTGCACCCGCTGACACTGATCCGCGACGAGGCGATCGGCATCCTGCGGCGGATGGGTTTCGCGCTGGCGGACGGGCCGGAGATCGAGGACGAGTTCCATTGCTTCGACGCGCTGAACACGCCGGCTGATCACCCGGCGCGGAACGAGAAAGACACTTTCTATTTCGATTCCGGAAAACTGCTGCGGACTCACACCTCCAGCGTGCAGATCCGGACGATGGAGGCGCAGAAGCCGCCGGTGCGGATCATCGCGCCGGGCTCGGCCTACCGGCGTGACGAAATCGACGCGACGCATCTTTCGGTTTTCAACCAGCTCGAAGGGCTCTACGTGGCGGAAGACGTTTCGCTGCCAGACCTGAAAGGCACCTTGGAGTATTTCTTGCGGGAGCTCTTCGGGACGGAAACGGAAGTACGCTTTCGTCCGCATTTCTTCCCTTTCACCGAGCCGAGCTTCGAAATCGACGTGAAGTTGACGGTAAAGGGCCAGGCACCGCGCTGGATCGAGGTGGCGGGCTGCGGCATGGTGGATCCCGCCGTGCTCGACTCCATCAACAAGTCCCGCAAGGATGAAGCGTTTGATCCCGAGAAGGTTACCGGTTTCGCCTTCGGCATGGGCCTGGACCGCCTGGCGATGATCCGCTGGGGCATCAAGGACATCCGCCTGCTGATCGAGAACGACGCCCGCTTCCTGAAGCAATTCGCGTGAACAAACCCCAGAACTCCTGATTCATCATGAAACTTTCCCAAGAACAATGTGAAGCCTTCGCCGACATCCTCGTGCTTGCCATGTGCATCGACGGGCATTTCTCGCTGCTGGAGGAAGAGGCGATCCAGAAGGAGATCACCTCGATCGGCTGGGACGAGAACCTGAGCCCGCAGATCCACCTCGGTTCCTCCATCGCGAAGGCGCGCGACATCGCGGGGTCAACGGCAGAGGTGCGGACCTACCTGGAGAAGCTGACACCGGTGATCGGTTCCGGAGACGCGGCGAAGTTCGTTTACGATGAAACGGCGAAGGTCTTGGAAAGCGACGGCATGCTGCCCGACGAGGGTACTTTCCTTTCCCAGCTCAAGGCCATCCTCAAAGTGTAATTCTCTCATCTTGATTTCATGAACGTTTCGCTGAACTGGCTGGCCACGCACCTGGATGTCGCGGGCAAATCCCTCAAGGAAATCGACGACCTGCTGACTTTCGCAGGCGTCGAGGTGGAGGGTATTGTCCCCAAGGGCATCACCTCGGAAAAGATCGTGGTCGCGAAGATCATGGAGGCGGTCCAGCACCCGAACGCGGACCGGCTGAAGGTGACCCAGGTGGACGCGGGCGAAGGATCGCTGCGGCAGATTGTCTGCGGAGCACAGAACTACAAGGTGGGCGACAAGGTGCCCTGCGCGCTGCCGGGCGCTGAGCTGCCGGGCGGTTTCACCATCGGTGAGACGGTGATGCGCAAAGTCGAGTCGAAGGGGATGCTATGCGCGGCCTCGGAGATTGGATTGCCGCCGGGCGAAGACGGCCTGCTGATCCTGCCGGAAGACGCGGAGATCGGGAAACCGGTGAAGGCGATGTATGATTCGGATGTTTTGTTAGAGCTGGAGGTTACTCCGAACCGGCCGGACCTGCTGAGCCACCACGGAATGGCCCGCGAACTGGCGGCGTTGTTGAAGACCCCGTTGCGGAAGCTGGAAATCCCTGCGAGGAGTGTGGAAACCGCACCCGCTGAGGGCATCCGCATCGAAGCACCGGAAGCCTGTCCGTTTTACACGGCGGTGAAAATCAGCGGTGTGACGGTCAAGGAAAGCCCGGCCTGGCTGAAGCAGCGGCTGGAGTCCATCGGTCTGCGGCCGATCAACAACATCGTGGACGTGACGAACTACGTCCTGCACGAAGTGGGACAGCCTTTGCATGCGTTCGACGCGGCGAAGCTCTCCGGCGGCATCGTGGTGCGCGCCGCGAAAGACGGTGAAAACTTTTTGGCGCTGGATGACTCCAAGCACTTACTGACGCCCGAAGACCTCTTGGTTTCCGATGCCTCTGGCAGCGCCTTGGCACTGGCTGGCGTGATGGGCGGTGCTGACAGCGGCGTAACGGATGCCACAACGGACATCCTGCTGGAGTCGGCGTATTTCACGCCACAGGGAATTCGCCGCACATCGCGGCGGACGGCCCTTTCCTCGGATTCCTCGTATCGCTTCGAACGCGGTGTGGATCCGGCGGGCATCCTGACGGCCTCGGCGCTGGCGGTGAAACTGATCTTGGAAACGGCGGGCGGCACGGCGGAAGCAAAGACCATCGCTGCGGGCGAAGCACCGGTGAAGGTGAAGTCGGTTTTCCTGGATTCCAAAAAACTGGACCAGTTGATGGGCGGCTCAATCACTCTGGAAGCAGCGGAGGAGATCCTGACGCGGCTTGGCCTCGAAAAGGTGGAGGAAGGAACGTGGGACGTGCCTTCGTTCCGCGGCGATCTACAGCGTCACATCGACCTTGTGGAAGAGATCGCGCGGGTCCACGGCCTGGACAACGTGCCGTCGCGCTTCCTCGGTGCCTTCGTCCCGGCCAGCCCGGTAGACGCGGCGTATGACGCGGACATGGTGCTGCGGCGGAGACTCGCCGCGCTGGGGCTCCACGAATGTCAGACGATCAAGTTGATTTCCGAAACGCAACTGGCCGACGTGCTGCCGCAGCGACCCCTGCAAGAGGGCGACCTGATCCGCGTGAAGCTGCCGCTGAGCGAGGACCACGCGGTGATGCGGCCGAGCATCGTGCCGGGACTGATTTCTTCCGCCGTTAGAAACGTCCGCCAGCAGGCAAAGGCGCTGCGGTTCTTCGAAATGGGCCGGGTATTCCGCAACGCGGGCGGCGGCAAGGCGAAGGACCAGGAAAGCGAGACCCTGGCTATCCTGCTGGGTGGCGCCGCCACCGTCGCTGGATGGGCCCAGGCGGAACGCGCGGGCGACCTCTATGATTTGAAGGGCATCCTGTCCGCCATGCTGGGCGGCCGCGAAGTGCGCTTCGCACCGAAGGAACGCGCGGGCTTCGCGCTGGGCGCGGACATCAAGGTGGATGACCAGACGATCGGCGTTTTCGCGCGGCTGACGCCGGTGCGCGAGCGTGAACTGGATTTCACCACGCCGGTCCATGTCGCGGAACTGGACCTGGGCAAACTTCGCAAGCTGCTCAAGGGCATCAGCCATGTGGAAGACCTGCCGCAGTTCCCGGGCTCGTCCCGTGACGCGGCGATGGAATTGCCGCTCTCCACACCGAACGCGCAGATCGAAACAGTGATCGGCAAGATTGCAGAGCCCCTGTTGATTTCCGCGGATTGCTTCGACGTTTTCACCGACCCGAGCGGCGGGAAGATCGCGGCCGATCGCAAGTCCGTGGCTTACCGGTTCTTCTATCGGGAAGCGACACGGACCCTGAAAACGGAGGAGATCGACGCGGCCCACCAGCGGGTGCTGGAGGCGCTGACGAAAGGTTTGGATGTGAAATTCCGCTGACAAGGCCTCTAACCCCGTCACCGGGCGTTGCCATGCCAGCGGGGATGCCTATGATGCGCGGGATGATCGCGAGACAATGCTGTACGGTAGGGTTAACGGTGGCGTTATTCTTCCCCGCGCGGGTTGGTGCCGACGAGGGCATGTGGCTGTTTGACCGCCCGCCGGTCAAACAGCTGGAGGAGCGTCACGGCTTCCGGCTGGAGAAAGACTGGTTGGAGCATTTGCAGAAGTCCTCTGTGCGCTTTAACAGGGGAGGATCCGGCTCCTTTGTTTCCGCCAAGGGACTTGTCCTGACGAACCATCACGTGGGGGCGGGAGTCATCGCCTCGCTGAGCACCCCCGGAAAAAACCTCATGGAGGAAGGCTTTCTCGCGAGAAGGCCGGAGGAAGAGCTGCCTTGCGGGGATGTGGAGCTGAACGTGTTGATGTCGATCCGCGACGTCACGACGGAAGTCAACGCCGCCCTCAAACCGGGAATGAATCCCGACGAAGCCGTTGCCGCGCGGCGGGCCAGCATCACCCGGCTGGAGGAACTGCCGGCGGAAGACCGCGCGCGCAAAAGGCGGGACGTGGTGACGCTTTATCAGGGCGGCGCGTACCATTTGTATGAATTCAAGCGCTACAGCGACGTGCGGCTGGTGTTCGCACCCGAGCGGCAGATCGCGGCCTTCGGGGGCGATCCGGACAACTTCGAGTATCCCCGGTATTGCTTGGATTGCAGCTTGTTCCGCGCCTACGAAGACGGGAAGCCGGCGGAAACACCGGTTCACTTGAAATGGAGCGCGGAGCCCGCGAAAGAGGGAGAACTGGTGTTCGTGTCCGGCCATCCCGGATCGACCAACCGGGACTTGACCCAGGCGGAAGTGGAGCGGATGCGGGATGAAAGCCTGCCCTACGGGATGGAAAGAACCTACCGGAAGGAAGTTTTGCTCGCGGCGTGGAGCGCGAAGGAACGGGAGAACAAGCGGCGGGCGCTGGGCCCGCTCACGGGTGTGCAGAACGGAAGGAAATCCCGCGGCGCGCTGCTCGATGGATTGCTCGATCCAGCGTTGATGGCAGGACGGGCCGAAAAGGAGAACCAATTCCTGGCGCGCTTGCATGACGGCTCCCGCTGGAAGGAAGCGGCCGAGGCGTTCCAGACCATCGCCAGCGAGGTCCGCAAGGATCCCGACGAAAAATTGCGCGCGACCCTGCTTTCGCGAAGCGACGCGCTGGACAGCGTCCTGTTTGCCATGGCCAAGACCCTGGTCCAGGCGGCGGATGATTTCCAGAAGCCGGACTCGGAGCGCCAGCCCGAATACCGCGAGGCGCGCCGGAAAATCCTGGAACTCAGCCTCTTCTCCGATGACCCCGTCTACAAGGATCTCGAAACGTTGAAACTCGGCGATTCCTTGGTTTTCCTCGCCACCAAACTGGGAAGCGGTGACCCCATCGTGCAAGTGATCCTCGATGGCAAATCGCCGCAAACCAGGGCCGCGGAGCTGGTCGCGGGATGCGGCCTTGATGACCTGGCAAAGCGCAAGGTGCTCTACGAAGCGGGGAAAGCAGGCGTCGACGGATCCAAGGACCCGATGATCCTTTTGGCAAAGGCCTTGGACTCCACCATCCGCCGCCTGTGGTTGCAGGGAGAAAAATCCGGGGAGGTCCTGAAGCAGGCCCATGGCGAAATCACCAAGGCCAGGTTCGCACTGGATGGCGAGAACCACTATCCCGACGCGACGTCTTCCCTGCGGCTCGCCTTTGGAAAGGTTTGTGGGGTTGAAAAAGAGGGTGTGCCTTTCCGGACCACCTTCGGCGACCTCTATGAACGCGCCGGGAAACAAGGGGGACAGCCGCCGTTCGATCTATCAGCCAGATGGAAGGAAGGCGAGGTGAAGATCGGGAAGGATGTGTCGTTCAACTTCATCTCCACCTGCGACATCACCGGTGGCAACTCCGGCAGTCCGGTGGTGAACCGCAAGGGGGAGTTGACCGGCTTGGTTTTCGACGGGAACCAGGCCAGCCTGGTGAACAGCGTGGCCTACGATGACACCGCGGCGCGGTGTGTCGCCGTCGACGCGACGGGGATCCGTGAGGCATTGGATAAAATCTATGCCGCCAAGGAGATCCTGGAAGAGCTGGAAGGCCTTTGAAAAGAGCGCGGATGCCGGAAATTTTGCTTCGGGCCCAAGTGATGTAAGGCCCGAGGAAAGTCAGGAATTGCCCAAGTTCCGTCATTCACACGCAGCGGGAACTTGATTCCCGCCAATCGCGAGCTTAAGTGGGTTACGATCAACCCGTTTGCAAGTCATGTCCCTATTTTCCACTCCAGCAAGAATCGCCCGTCGCGTGGCCCTCATCCACGGTCTGGCCATTTCAGCACTCGTCGGGGGCGAGGCGCCAATGAGCTTGACCCGATTGCCATCCCCGATCAACCGGGCTGAAATCGGCGTTCAGCAGGCGGGCAAGAACTTGTCCGACGGGAACTCCAAGATCAGTTTTGGGAAACAGCCCCGTGGCGTGAGGAGCAAGCCCAAAACCTTCGTGATCAAGAATAGCGGCTCCGAGCCGCTGACCGGCCTGCATTTACAACTCACCGGGACCAACAAGAGCGATTTCCGGGTGACCTCGCTTTCCAAAACCGTCCTGAAACCTGGGAAAAGCACGAGCTTCAAGGTCACTTTCAAAACCAACTTCACGGATACCCGGATCGCCCTGCTGCAGATCAGCAGCAACGACGTGAATGAAAGTCCCTTTGATATCAAAATGACGGGCAGCGGGGTGAAGTAGAGGCGTGGGCGTGCTCATATTCGGATAACTCGAAAGCCGTGGTGCTGGTGACGGCGACCCGGGTGGAGAAGACGGGCAGGCCGCTGAAATAAGAAGGTTTCATCGGGCGGATGGATTTGCTGGATGCAGCGGGGGCGCGTGACGAGACTGGGCCGTGGCCACTCTGTCCGAATCCCACGCCGATCTGGAAACGACCCGGGGAACGATGCGGGTGCACCTTTTCATTCCCGATGGTGGCTCGCGTCATCCGGCGGTGATCTTCTATTCGGAGATTTTCCAGGCGACGGGACCGATCCGGCGGATGGCGGCGACCCTGGCGGGCGAGGGCTACCTGGTGGCCGTGCCGGAAGTATATCACGAGTTCGAGCCCCTCGGTACAGTGCTCGCTTATGACGCGGAAGGAACCGCGCGGGGCAACGCGCTGAAGATCAAGAAAGAGATCGCGTCCTACGATGAGGATACGGATGTGACCGCAAATTTCCTGTTAGGACACGCGTTCTGCAATGGAAAGATCGCGAGCTTCGGCGTTTGCCTGGGCGGACACCTTGCGGTCAGGGCGGGGTTTCATCCCGCAGTGAAAGGCGTGGGTGCGTTTTATCCAACGGACATCCACACCGCAACGCTGGGGTTTGGCCAATCCGATGACACCTTGAAGCGATTGCCGGACATGAAG
>CAXTTX010000028.1:0-5828 GCA_964247045.1 uncultured Verrucomicrobiales bacterium
AAATGCAGCAGGACCGGATGGAAGTGTCCGAGGAAGCGGATCGTGTCCGAAGTCTTTTCCGGGTCGGGCGGGCCGGCCAAAAAGGGCATTGCCGTCAATCCACCTGCCGCCAGCAGGCCGAAAAACGTCAGCGCCCAAGGCTTCTTTTTGCGGGTGGGTAAGGTGTCAGGATCAGCCATTCGTCCGGGGAATTACGTCTCCGGAAAGCTACCTCTTCCAGCCCAAAGACAAAATTCAGATGTCCACCGTTTGGCCGTCCGCGCGGAAATTACCGGATCCTGCCGATTTCTTCCCCTTGCCTAGGAAGGGGATCCACTTCTTCACGTCGTGGCCGAGGTAGGCCATGGATTTCACGAAAACCAGGAGCGCGAGGCCTTCGTCAACAAACGGTAAAGGGTCCGGGATGATTGCCAGGAACACGAGGTAAAATCCCGAAAGGATGGCCAGCAACCACGCGAATCGCCTTCTCATTCCCGCATTCTCGCACGTTTTCCCCGGACCGCAATCCCGCAAACGTCCTTGATTCGCCGGCCCTCCCGGAGAAACTCCGGCACTTCCCAATCTCCGATGAATCTCGATCCCAAGCTCGTCACCGTCCACGTCGCCGGCGTTATGGCCCTCTTCGCCTCCTTGGGTGCCATTACCCTCGGCAACGGCAAAAAGGCCGCCTCCGTCCTGCACGGCATTTCCCTAATCCTGATCCTCGGCGTCGGCTTCGCGATGCTTCAGAAGCCGCCCATGGGGCAATACTGGTGGATGGTAAAGCTTGGCATCTGGTTGTTCATCGGCGCGGCTCCCGCCTTGGTGAAGCGCAAGGCCATGCCCGGCGGCGTGGTGCTCGCGCTCTGTATCGCGGCGGGAATCGCCGCCGCCTGGCTTGGCATGACCAAGCCTTTCTGATCCCGGTGATCCGACGATAGCCCTCATCATGGCGATTGAGATTCGATTGGCCGGTCCCGCGGATGCGGAAAGCATTGCCAGCCTGATCGCCACCCTCGGCTATCCGGCGGACAAAGAGGCCGTCAAGGAAAGGCTGCTGGCCTGCTCTTGCGGAGACAACCGCGTTTTCGTCGCCAGGGATAACGGACGGGCCGTGGGCTTCCTCAGTTTCAGTACGATTCCCCTGTTTCACCAGAAGGCCCTCCTCGGACGGATCACCGCCATGGCAATCGATCCACGTTGCCAGCGCTCGGGAGTCGGCAGGAAACTCGTTGCAGCCCCCGAACGGCATGCCGCCGCCTGCGGTTGCGTGAAGATGGAAGTCACCAGCGGCGATCATCGCGAACTCGACGCCCATGTTTTCTACGCGGCACTCGGCTATGAAACCGATTGCCGCCGCTTCTTGAAACTCCTCGACGGCCCGCCACCGATCTAGCAATTTCCCGCGATGGAAGATCTTGCCACGCAGTTGTTCAACGCCGCATGGAATGACGACCTCGCGGCCATCCGTTTGATGGTCGCCAGCGAACATCCCTTGCCTGAAAGAGCTTTGGATTCCGCCCTCGAAGCCGCGGCCTACAATGCGAAGCCCGGGGCTTTGGACCTGCTGCTCTCGCTCGGTGCGGATGCCAACACGGTCCATACGCCCAATGGGGAAACCGTGCTCCATCAGGTGATCACCAAGACCACCCACGCGGCGGAACGGACCCGGATCGTGAAATACCTCGTCACTGCCGGCGCGGATGTGAACGCCCGCACCATTCCCGGCATCCCGACCCGGTGCTTCATGCGCGACATCCGCACTCGCGGGGAAACACCCCTCCACCGCGCCGCAGCCTACGGTGACCCGGAAATGATTTCGAACCTGATCCAGGCCGGCGCGGACAAAACCGCCCGCGACGCACACGGCGAATCGCCGCTCACTTGGGCGAGCTGGCACCTACGTGAACGGCAAGTCATCATCATGCTCCTCTTTGGCGAGTTCGAGGGAACGCTGTCTTGAGAGGCGGAAAGCCCTCTGAATTCTCCGCCGGCTGGTCCGACGGGCTTACGCGATTACGTGTGCTTTCAAGATGACTTTATAATTGATCGGGCCGGAAGATCATGGTTCCCTCTTGCCCGGAGACCGTCTGACACTTGGTTACTCCATCCCCCCGCATCCCCCTCCCCCATGTTATCATTCACGCGTATCCTCGCGGCCATGTTCTGCGCTTTTGTCGGATCTCTTTCCGCGCAGACCAGCCTTACCTTCAACCTCGGTGGCCCCGCCAATGTCGAGAGCATGCACAACAGCATGACCTTCGCGAATGGTGGCGTCACGGCCACCGCAACCGCCTGGAGCATCAGCCGCACCGCGGCGAATCCCGTTTTCCAGAGCAGCGAAGTCGTCCAATGGAGCCCCGGCATCGGCGTGAAGAACTCCACGGAGGTCATCACCGACACGCCTTACGTTCCCTACTACGTGGACAACCAGGACCATTACGATTTCATCCTCTTCACCTTCAGCAAGAAGGTCGATCTCGACACCATCATGGTCCATCCGAGCGCGGGAACCTTCGACCTGGATGTCAGCTATTGGACGGGCAACATCTCCTCCAATCTGGATCTCACCGGCGACACCCTCGCCAGCCTCACATCACAAGGATTCAACAACAAGATCAACAACGACAGTGTTGCCAGCAACTCGCCGCGCACCTTCAACCTGGACAACCCGATGGGTGGCGTGAACGCGCTGTTGGTCGCGGCCCGCATCGGCGGCGACGCGGAATACGATCGCTTCAAGATTTCCAACCTCCACGTCACCACGATCCCAGAGCCCTCATCGGCCGGTCTGGTGATCGCCGCGCTGGCTTTCGGCCTCAGCCGCCGCAAGCGCTGAGCTCCACGGTCAGTGATCAGCAGCGGGCCGGTTACCGACGAACATGTGAGAGTCGCCCGAAGGCTCGATGACTTTTCCGCGAAGGGTGGAAGTGGTTCTGACGATGGGTAATTCCTGCCTCCAGCCATTGTCCCAGATGACGAACAAGGTGTCCTCGCGGATCTCCCAGTGGCCGCGTTCTCCGTTGGTGTTCGCGACTTGCCCATCGGGCCGCAACTCCATGATTCCCCTGCCGATTTTATCCGTCCAGCGGCCCAACATGGAGCTGGCCGTGATCCGGTTGATTTCGATTCTCAAGGACAGCGCTTCATCGAGTTTGCCAGCGCGCGTGGCTTCGTCCAGAAGCTTGGTGAGAGCCGCGACGTAGCGATCCCGGACGGGAATCTGGATTTCGTCGATTGCTTTCTGATAGTCCGCCTGGAGTTTGAGCCCGGCCTCGGGAAGTGGGGGTGTTTCGGCATCCGCGTAGCCTTGGCAGCAAATGGACGCCGCAGCGAGAAGGGGTAGGAAGCCGGAGTTCATGGCATGATCTTGGCTGGGTTCCCCGAAACAGCAGACGGACCGAAGATGTGGAGAGGTTGCGGCAGGCGGCAACGCGATGTGGCCTGCTGACTCTTTGTACGATGTCGAATCCACCTGCCGCGAGGCTAAACACCTCAACTTTTTGAGGATTATGGAGCCGGCTGCGAGAGTCGAACTCGCGACCTACTGATTACAAATCAGTTGCTCTACCACTGAGCTAAGCCGGCCAGTGACCGGAATCCGGCCGGCACAAATATCTCCGGTCACCGGTCCGACTGAAAGCGCAAATTCAGCAGAGAGTGGATTTTATTCCAGCTCGACTGTCCCCGCCTTCAGCGCCTTTTCCAAAACTGCGTGGTATTCCTCCCGGCTGAGTTCGTAACCGCCGAATTGCCGGAGGTGGCCGGTCATCCACTGGCTGTCGAGAATCTTGACGCCGTTGGCGCGCAGTTTTTCGACCAAAGCGACAAGGGCGATTTTCGAGGCGTCCGTCTTGCGGGAAAACATGCTTTCGCCGAAGAAGGCCCCGGGAAGGGACACGCCGTAGAGTCCGCCTTGCAGACCTTCCGCATCCCAGCACTCGACGGACCAGGCATGGCCGATGTCGTGCAAGGAGCAGTAGCTCTCCAGAATGATGTCGTCTATCCAGGTTTCCTTGCGCTCCGCGCAGCCGAGCATCACCTCGCGGAAAGCGGTGTTCCAGCGGATCTCGAAAGGCCGGCGTTTCAGACTCCTGGCGAGGCCGTGGGGAATATGAAAGCGCTCATCCAAGGGGATCAGGCCCCGCTTCTCCGGAGAGAACCAGAGGATCTCGCCTTGCTCCGCCATGGGAAACACGCCGCGCGCGTAGGCTTCCAACAGGATGTCCGGAGGGATGATTCTCTTCATGCTCGGCGGTCGGTCGCTCACCCATCCTAGGCCGGAAAGACCACCGTGTCGATGCAATGTGGCGGTTCTCCGCAAGGCGACGGGCTACGACTTATACCCGGCATGCCCTGCCGGACTTTCACTTGCTGGTGATCGTCGCGAAGGCGTTGTGGTCGTGGATGCTCTCATGATTCACGGCCTTCACCGTGAAGGAGGCCACCCTCGGATCGGAGCGCAGCAAGGCCGCCGCGTTTCTAACAACATCCTCCACGAAGACCGGGTTGTCGTAGGCCTGCATGGTAACGTGCCGTTCGTCCGTCCGCTTCAGCAGGGCGTAAACCGGAGCCGAGCCGGATTTCTCGGCGACTTCTATCAGATCTTCGATGAGGATGAGTTCCCATCCCCCCCCCTTCTTCTGCTTCGGCCGGACTTCCAGGGTCACGTAGCCGCGCTGGTTGTGGGCGCCGTATTCGCTGATTTCCTTGCTGCACGGGCAAAGTGTGGTCACAGGGACCGTGACGCAGAGCAGGAGGTCGTCGGATTCCCCGTTGGAAGTTCCTTGAAAAACGCAATCGCAGCCGACCTTGGCCGGCGCGCCGGAGACCGGTGCCCTTTTGGTGACGAAATAAGTAAAGGCCACCTCGATCTGGGCCTCCTCCGCGTCGAGACGCTTTTTCAGGTCGTGAAGGATGTGCGGCAGCGTGATCGTCGTGACCTCTCCCTCGTGCTTGCTCAGCACTTCGAGGAAACGGCTCATGTGTGTCCCCTTGAAATGATGCGGCAAATGCACGGACATGGAAATCTTCGCCACCGTGGGGAAGGGCTTGCCGTCCTGATCGAGCACTTGGATCGGGTAACGCAAATCGGAGACGCCCACCTGATCGATGGCGAGGCCGCGGGTGTCCGGAGTCGCCTGAATGTCCGGCAATGGCGATTTCTTGTGAGGCATGGGATCAGCAGCTTTTTTCATATTCCGCCCATGAGGAAGAAGTCTCCCACACGCGGACGCGCACGAGCGTCACTCCGGGCTGGAGGACGTAGCGGGTATCACCCCGCCGCCCGTAGGCGGCAAGGGCTTTTTCCGTGTGGTCGAAAATCGTCTTCGCCATCAGTTCGGTCGTCGGATCTTGGTTTTCGAAGCCAATCACCCGGTCGCCGTAGCGGGCCTTGAAGTCCCCGTAGGCCGGGTCCGCCGTGTTCATGCACAGGGCATGGTCGAAGATATCCAGCCAATCGCCGACGGCTTCCTTAATGATCTTGAAGTCACACACCATCTGGTGCCCGTCGAGTTCGTCCGCCTCGATGACAAACTCCACCTTGCGGGTGTGGCCGTGCGGAAACTTGCACTTGTCCGGGTGCAGCGTGAGCATGTGGCCATTCTCCACTTCCAGGGTTTTGCAGATTCGGTAAGGCATCAGGATTCTTGTATAGCTCTCAACTCTCAACCACGGACGCTCAACTCTCGCCCAATACCGGCAGGGGTGGGGTCTGCTCGTAGGATGTCGGGTCCCGCAAGTCGGCGAGGATGAAGGCCTCGCGGCGCTCGACGCAGGTGCCGCAGACGCCGCAGTGGATCTTGCCGCCCTTGTAGCAGGACCAGGTTTCGGAAAAGTCGATTCCC
>CAXTTX010000028.1:5838-6616 GCA_964247045.1 uncultured Verrucomicrobiales bacterium
CCCAGCTCCACGCCATGGCGGGCAAAGCCGGCCTTGTCCATGTCGATGAACGGGCGGAGTAACTGGATCCTGGCGTAGGTCCCCTCCTCCATCGCGGTCGCCATGGCGTGCATGAAGGGCTCGCGGCAATCCGGGTAGATCGCATGGTCTCCGGAATGGGCGGCGATTACCAAGGCGTCCGCCCCGACGCTTTCCGCATAGCCGGCGGCAATCGACAGCATGATCCCGTTGCGAAAAGGCACGACCGTCTGTTTCATGGTTTCCTCCGCGTAATGACCGTCCGGGATCGCCCCGCCGGAACGCAGGAGGTCGGATTTGAAAAGGAGGTTCATGAAATCCAGCGAAATCGCCCGGTGCTCGACGTCGTTTTTCTCCGCATGCAGGCGGGCGAGCGGGATTTCCTTCGCGTTATGCTTTGCCCCGTAGTCGAACGACAGGCAGGAGACGACCTCGTGCTCGCGGAGCACGTGATACAAGGCGGCCACGGAATCCATACCGCCGCTCAGAAGAATGCAGACTTTCATGAGGGCTCCGCTCCGTTGTCCGGAAATCTCGCCTCGGTGGTGAGCTGGATGCCCCCGCGCGGGGCGAATTCACCGCGGACGACGATTTCATGGGGCTTCATGATTTCCACGAGGTCGTCCAGAATGCGGTTGACGATTTCCTCGTTGAAGGCGGGCTGGTTCCGAAAGGAGGCAAGGTAGAACTTCAGGCTCTTCGTTTCCACGCAGACCTCGCCGGGAACGTAGCGGATGACGACCTTCGCGGCGTCCGGCTG